>JANOVS010000167.1:0-2172 GCA_031417515.1 Hyphomicrobiales bacterium | reverse complement strand
CTCGCCCCATACTTCAGCGGGCCGCATCCCCACGGATATCGGTTTGCGGTTTTTCGTCGATGCCCTTTTGCAAGTGGGCTCGCTTGGCACTGATGAGCGGGCGCGTATCGATGCCCAGGTCAAAGCCAGCAACCGCCAGCGCAACTTGCAAGATGTCTTGGGCGATGCAACATCGCTGCTTTCAGGTTTGTCGCAATGTGCTGGAGTTGTATTATCGCCCAAACTCAATGCCCGCCTGAAGCACATTGAATTCGTCAACCTGTCGCCGGGTCGCGCACTGGTTATTCTCGTCACGGAAGACGGCAATGTTGAAAATCGGGTGATTGATGTGCCGCCGGGTTTACCTGCCTCAATTTTCATGCGGGCTTCGAATTATCTGTCGGCCAAGGCGCAAGGCAAAAGCCTCGACGAAGTGCAAGGCCTGGTGGCGCGCGAGGTTGAAAATCTGCGGCATGAGCTTGATGATGTCTCGACCCGTCTGGTGCAAAGTGGTTTGGCGGTATGGGCGGGTGAAGGCAATCCCGACGCCAAGTCGCTGATCGTGCGGGGCCAGGCAAATTTGCTGGAAGACAAATCAGCAGTCGCTGATCTGGAGCGCATTCGCAAATTGTTTGAGGATATCGAAAACAAGCGGGAACTCGTCGATCTCTTGGGTCTGGCTGAAAATGCCGAGGGTGTGAGGATATTCATCGGGGCGGAGTCGCGAATGTTTTCGCTTTCGGGATCATCATTGATTGCCGCCCCATTCCGCAATGAAGACGACAAGATTGTCGGCGTGCTAGGCATCATTGGCCCGACACGGCTGAATTATGCCCGTATTATTCCCATGGTGGACTATACGGCAAAAGTGATTGCTAAACTGATCTCGTAAACTTTGATCACTTGATTTTTATCTGCAGCCCGCCGATATGCAGGCCTCACAACCGCCAAATTTTGGAATTGAAATGAACGATACGCCTGAGCAGCAGCCTGTGAACCCTGAATTCGTCGATTTGGAGGCGATGGCTGACGAGATTTTGGCGGATGCGCCTGATGATCCGCGTGATCTCGAAATTGCCACGCTCAAGGAAGATTTGGCGGGCAACCGGGACCGCATGTTGCGGCTGGCCGCCGACATGGAAAATTTGCGCAAGCGCATGGAACGGGAAAAGGCTGAGGCGACACTTTATGCGGCTTCGAATTTTGCTCGGGATTTGCTGGGTGTGGCTGACAGCCTGTCACGCACCCTGGCCGCCGTGCCGCCCGATGAACGCAACATCATTGATGACATCATGAAAAAATTCCTCGACGGCATTGAAATGACAGAGCGGGAATTGCTCAACGTGTTCCAGCGTCACAACATTCGCCGGGTCGATACAGTGGGCCAGAAATTTAACCCCAACTTCCACCAAGCGATGTTTGAAGTGCCGACATCGGAACGTGCCCCCGGCATCATCATGCAGGAAGTCCAATCGGGCTATGCCGTGGGCGAGCGCTGTTTGCGCCCCGCACTTGTGGGTGTGGCCAAGGCCGAGGGCTGATTGTTCTATTTTTGTTCTTGAACGACGGAATGAAGTCGGGCTAACGTCTTCTCTTTAAAGGGGAGGCTTGGACAATGACATCGCGGGTGGGAACAATTGCCTTTCAGGGCGTTGAGGGTGTGCTGGTGGATTGCCAGGCGCAGTTTGTGTCGGGCCAGACGGTTTTCAGTGTCGTGGGCTTGCCCGACAAGGCGGTTGGTGAAAGCCGTGAGCGGGTGCGGGCTGCCTTGCATGCCATTGGCCTTGCACTTCCCGGCAAACGGCTGGTGGTCAATTTGTCACCTGCCGATCTGCCGAAGGAAGGCAGCCATTATGATTTGCCAATCGCTTTGGCCGTACTCTCGGCATTGGGTGTGATCCCCCCGGATTTTCTGGAGCGCTATGCGGTTGTTGGGGAGCTGGCGCTGGATGGCAGCATTCTGGCGGTGGCCGGAGCTTTGCCTGCTGCCATGGCGGCCCATGGCCATGGGCTCGGGCTCATATGTCCCAAGGCCTCAGGGGCGGAAGCGGCTTGGGCAGGTGAGGAAGTTGACATTCTGGCCCCCCAATCGCTGATCCAGATCATCAATCATGTGAAGGGTACGCAGGTTCTGACGCGGCCAAAGCCCATGGTTTCTGACGACAAGACTGTTTTACCGGACCTTTCAGATAT
>JANOVS010000166.1:0-7890 GCA_031417515.1 Hyphomicrobiales bacterium | reverse complement strand
GCACTTCGCCATCAACCTCGTCCGCTCAACCGCAGACAAACAATCCATTAAACTGCGCAGAAAACACGCAGGATGGGACACAGACTATCTCGCTTCAATCCTTGGAGAACTCAGCCGTTAACTTGGATTCTTTGCCCTGGCTAACTCACCCCGCCTTTGCCGTGATCTTCAAATCCAGCGCACGCATTACCTTGAGGATGGTTGCAAATTCCGGATTGCCTTCCTTGCTCAGCGCCTTGTAGAGGCTTTCGCGCGACAGTCCGGTCTTGCGGGCGACTTCGGTCATGCCTTTGGCGCGGGCGGCGACGCCCAAGGCGTAAGTGATCAGTTCCGAATCTTCTGTTTCGAAAATATCTTCGAGGTATACGCTGAGGGCTTGGGGTGTTGTGAGATACACCGCTTCATCAAACGTTCTTGTTTTGACTTTTGCCATTCTAGACCTCCAAGTCTTCTGCCAATTTTTTGGCCCATACGATATCCTTTCGTTGCGTTGACTTGTCGCCGCCGCATAGAAGGATCACCAAGGCCTTGCCGCGTTGCAAAAAATAAACGCGGTAACCGGGCCCATGGTGGATGCGCATCTCAGAAACACCTTCGCCGACAGGTGCAACGTCTCCAGGATTTCCGGCTGCAAGACGACGGACGCGAACAGTTATCTTTGCCCGCGCAACATCATCCGAAAGATGCGAGATGAAATCAGAGAACGCTTCTGTTTCCTTGATTTCGATCATTTCATATTGTATCCCATGGAATACAAAATGTCAATATCAATGTTGGCCATGCAAACGCAAGCATGGAGTTTGGCATTTGCGCGGCTTTGCCAAACAGCTATATCACGAGTTCCACTGGAAAATGCCCATGCGCGACCTTGCCACTTTCAACCATCCTGAACTCACCACATGGCGGCGGCATTTGCATGAGAATCCTGAGCTGATGTTTGATGTTCACGGCACGGCGGCTTTTGTGACGGAGAAGCTCAAGGGTTTTGGCTGTGATGAGGTGGTGACGGGGATTGGCAAGACGGGCGTTGTCGGGATCATCAATGGCAAGCTTGGCCCCGGCAAGACCGTGGGGATGCGGGCTGACATGGATGCGTTGCCGATCCATGAGGAAACCAATCTGCCACACGCTTCCAAAACACCCGGCAAGATGCATGCCTGTGGCCATGACGGGCATACGGTCATGCTGCTGGGGGCGGCGCGGGAGCTTTGTGCCACGCGGAATTTCAAAGGCCGGGTTGCGGTGATCTTTCAGCCTGCCGAGGAAGCAGGTGATGGTGGCCTTGCGATGGTGCGGGATGGCATGATGGAGCGGTTTGATATTTCATCCGTCTACGGATTACATAATGCGCCGGGTTCGCCTGTGGGATTTTTTGGCATTCGCGCCGGCGGCATCATGGCGTCGTCGGATGTGATTACCATCACGGTGACGGGGGTGGGTGGACATTCTGCAACGCCTGAAAAATGTGTTGATCCGGTGTTGATCGGTTCGCATATCGTGACGGCCTTGCAGGGCATTGTTTCGCGCAATGTTGATCCGCTGGAGCCGTTTGTCATTTCGGTCACAACCTTCCATGCGGGCGAGGCCAATAACGTCATTCCGGCAACGGCAGTCATGACGGGCACCGTGCGGAGTTTTTCAACGACCATGCAGGATTTTGCCGAGCGGCGCATTTGCGAGGTAGTGCAGGGCATTGCCAGGGCCCATGGCGGTTCGGCGGAATTGAAATACGAGCGGCTGTGTCCGCCGACGGTTAATCACGAAAAGGAAACCGCTATCTGTGCCGAGGTGGCGCGTCAGGTCGCAGGCGATGCTATGACCGATGCCAACATGAAGCCGATCCTCGGTTCTGAGGATTTTTCATTCATGCTGCAGGCGAGGCCGGGGGCCTTCATTTTTCTGGGCCAAGGCGACTCCGCTTATTACCATCACCCCGCCTATGACTTCAACGATGCGGTCATCCCTGTGGGCGTGCGCTATTGGGTGGCCTTGGCGGAGCGTTGTCTCGTCTGATCAGATGCGGATGCGGTCCCCCGTATCGCCATCGAACAGAAAGGCGTGGGCTTGTGAAAAGTCAAAGGCGATGGCAGCGCCAACCTCACGGCGGAAATCCCTTGCGGCCTTGCAGACGATGAGTTGCTCGCCCGCCTTTGCCATGACCAGCGTCATATCACCCATGGGTTCGCTGGCATAAACCGTTGATGTCAAAGTGCCAGTTTTGCCCTTGGCCAAACTAACATCTTCTGGCCGGATTCCAAGCACCACGGATTTGAGGCTGCGTTTGCCAAAACCCTTCAAGGTGATGTTGCCACTTTTGAACACGCCATTTTCAAGGCTGCCCTTGATCAGGTTCATGGGCGGAGAGCCGATGAAGCCAGCGACGAAAATATGGTTGGGATCGTTGTAGACTTCATCGGGCGTGCCGAGTTGCTGGATTTTGCCGCTGTTCATGACAGCAATGCGATCCGCCAGGGTCATGGCTTCGATCTGGTCGTGGGTGACATAGACTGTCGTGGTCTGCAACTCGCGCTGGATATGTTTCAATTGCGCCCGCATGGTCAGGCGCAGTTTGGCATCGAGATTGGAGAGCGGTTCATCCATCAGGAATATCTTGGGCTGCCGGACAATGGCACGGGCAAGGGCCGCACGCTGGCGCTGACCACCGGACAAGGCCTTGGGTTTGCGGTCGAGATAATCGCCGAGTTCTACCATTTCAGCTGCCTTGGCGACACGGGCATCGTGCTGGTCGGCAGGAATATTGCGCATGCGGAGGGGGAAACGGATGTTCTCGCGGATCGACATGTTGGGATAAAGCGCATAGGACTGGAACACCATGGCGACGTCGCGGTCTCTGGCGTCCACATCATTCATCAATTCATTGTCGATGCGGATTTCGCCGCCTGTCGGGTCTTCAAGGCCTGCGATCATCCGCATGGTGGTGGTCTTGCCGCAGCCTGATGGCCCCAGAAACACCATGAATTCCTTGTCCCGGATTTCCAGGTCAATGGCGTCAACTGCTTTGAAGTTGGCCCAAGCCTTGCTCACGCCTTTGAGTGAAATATTGGCCATGGATTCCCGTTCCTTTGTCGCATTCGCTTGGCCACTCTGGCATTCGCAGGGTGGAATTTCAAAACTATATTATCAATACATATTGACTTGGCAATGTAAAAAAGTATCATAATAGATTAATGGAAGTGAATCTATAATGAGCGCCTCTTCTCGCCATTTGAGCCCCGGCAGCAATGTCCATTTCAACCATGGCCTGGGTTTTGACCTGCAGCGCCGGGAAGCGGAATTGGGCAGGCCGATCCGGGTTGGCCTGATTGGCTCTGGCGAAATGGGCACGGATATCGTAACCCAGTGCGGACAGATGCGTGGCATCACGGTTGCAGGCATTGCCGAGATCAATGTTGAAGCCGCCAAAAAGGCCATCACCATCGCCGGTCGCAGCAATTTTGTGGTGGCGGATTCAGCCGCGAAAATTTCTGCGGCGATTGAAAGCGGCAATACCGCCATCAGCAATGACGCCCTCGCCATTTGTCGAAGCGACCATATTGACGTGGTGATCGATGCCACCGGCAAGCCCGGTGTTGGAGCTGAAATCGGCATGGTGGCCATGGAGCATGGCAAGCACCTCGTGATGATGAATGTGGAAGCCGACGTGACAATCGGTACTCTTTTGAAGCGGGAAGCTGCTCGGCTCGGCGTTGTCTATACGCTTGGAGCAGGGGATGAACCTTCATCCTGCATGGAGCTCATCAATTTTGTGGTGAGCCTTGGCTATCCCATTGTGGCGGCGGGCAAGGGCAAGAACAACCCGCTCAATATTGATGCCACACCTGATGCCTATATGGATGAAGCCAAACGTCGGAACATGAATCCCCGCATGCTGGTTGAGTTCATCGACGGATCAAAGACCATGGTTGAGATGGCGGCGATTTCCAATGCCACCGGACTGGCGCCTGACCGGCCGGGCATGCACGGCCCTGCGGCAACACTGGATGAATTGGCCTCAACGCTTTGTCCGGTTGCCGATGGCGGCGTGTTGTCGCGTAAAGGCGTGGTGGATTATTCGATTGGCAAGGGCGTGGCACCGGGCGTGTTTGTGATTGCCGAAATGGCCCATGCGCGTATCAGTGAGCGCATGCATGACTTGAAATTGGGGGATGGCCCCTATTTCAAATTTATCCGTCCCTATCATTTGACATCGCTTGAGGTGCCACTATCTTGTGCCCGGGCAGTGCTTTACAAAACCGCTGACATGCAGCCGCTGGATGTGCCGACATCAGAAGTCTGTGCCGTCGCCAAGAAAGACTTGAAACCCGGTGATCGTTTGGATGCCATTGGCGAATATACCTACCGTGCCTGGATCATGACGGTAGGTGATGCGGTGAAGTCCAATGGCGTGCCCTGTGGCTTGCTGGAAAATGGCAAGGTCATCAGACCCATCAAGAAGGGTGAACTTTTGACATATGAAAATTGTGCTGTTGACGCCGGTTCCAAGATTGTAGAACTGCGCAAGCGGCAGGATCAACTTTTGGCGAAGGGCTGACATGGCGAAGGTGACTGGAGGGGCTGGCAAGAATGTCCGGCCTTTTTATGGAAAATATTCCAAAGACGCATTGCGCGAGGCGTTGCGGCGCATGCAAATCATCCGCAAATTCGAAGAAGGTGCCGAGGACTTGTATGTGCGGGGCCTGAGTTATGGCACCATGCATTTGTCGGTGGGACAAGAGGCATCAGCCGTGGGCGCCACCATGATGCTGCGGAATTCCGACTACATCACCTCGACCCATCGCGGCCACGGCCATTGCATCGGCAAGGGAGCCGAAGCCAAATACATGTTCGCGGAATTTTTGGGCAAGGAAGAGGGCTATTGTCGGGGCCGTGGCGGTTCCATGCATATTGCTGACATGGCAACAGGCAATCTGGGAGCCAATGGCATTGTCGGCGGCGGGCTTCCCATTGCCACCGGTGCCGCCATGGCGATCAAGCAACAGAAGCGCGATGACGTGGCTGTGTGTTTCTTTGGCGATGGTGCTAACAACGAGGGCGCGTTTCACGAGTCGCTGAACATGGCCGCTGTCTGGAAATTGCCGGTGATCTTTGTCTGCGAAAACAACCAGTATGGCATGTCGGTGTCGGCGGAGCGCTCCACGGCTGTAAAAGACATTGCCACACGGGCGGCGGCCTACAACATGCCGGGTGTGGTGGTTGACGGCAATTCAATTGCCGACGTGGCTGAAGCCATGGACGAAGCCATTGCGCGAGCCAAACGCGGCGAGGGACCATCCCTCGTTGAATGCAAGACCTATCGCACCAAGGGCCATTCGCGCTCTGACCGCAACCGCTACCGCACGAAGGAAGAGATCGAGGAATGGAAATTGCGGGATCCGATTCCGGCCTTTGCCAGCGAATTGTTGACGCATGGCATTTTGAGCGAGGCTGAAGTTGCTGAAGTTGATGTTGAGACCACGCGCGAGATTGCTGACGCCATCGTGTTTGCCCAGAATGGCACGGACCCCACGCATATCGATATTGCAAGCGAAGTTCACACGCCATTGGCGGGAGCAGCAGCATGAGAGAACTGTCTTATGCACAAGCCATTCAAGAAGGCTTGGCGCAAGCCATGGAGGCTGATCCGCGCGTGTTCATCATGGGTGAAGACATTGGGGTTTATGGCGGTGCTTTTGGTGTGACGGGTGATCTGGTTGAGCGCTTTGGGGCAGACCGGGTCATCGACACGCCGATTTCCGAATTGGGGGGTGCCGGTGTTGCGGTTGGTGCGGCCCTTGCCGGATCGCGTCCCATTCTCGAATTTCAATTCTCGGATTTCATGACGCTGGCCATGGAGCAGATCGTCAACCAAGCGGCAAAAATCCGTTTCATGTTCGGCGGCAAAACCTCGGTGCCGGTGGTGTTTCGCGCCCCCTCGGGATCGGGCACGGGTGCTGCCGGCCAACACAGCCAATCTCTCGAAGCGTGGTTTGCCCATGTGCCGGGATTGAAAGTGGTACAGCCTTCGACGCCAGCTGACGCCAAGGGTCTTTTGCTTTCGGCCATTGATGATCCGGATCCGGTGATCATTTTTGAACACAAGTTGCTCTACAAAATGAAGGGCGATGTGCCGGAAACACCTGATCGCACGCCCATTGGCAAGGCTGCGGTGCGACGGCTCGGCAAAGATGTGACCGTTGTGGCAACCGCCATCATGGTGCATCGTTCGCTGGAAGCAGCAGAATTGCTGGCGGCAGAAGGCATCGATTGTGAGGTCATCGATCTTCGCACGCTGCGCCCGCTGGATACGGCGACCATCATCGAGAGTGTGAAAAAGACAACAAGGCTGGCTTGTGTTTATGAGGGCGTCAAAACCCTTGGCATTGGCACGGAGATTTCAGCGATGATTGCTGAAAGTGAAGCTTTTGACTATCTGGATGCACCGATCCTGCGATTGGGTGGCATGGAAACACCGATCCCCTATAATCCGCAACTGGAAAAGTCTGCTGTGCCGCAAGCCGACACAATTGCCGAAGGCTTGCGCAAACTGGTGCGCGGAAGTTTCTGAGCCATGGCCGTTGAAGTCATCATGCCGAAAGTCGATATGGACATGGCCACGGGCAAGGTCAGCAAGTGGCATGTCAAAGCGGGTGACCTGGTCAAAAAAGGCCAGCTGCTTTTTGAAATCGAGACTGACAAGTCGGCCATGGAGATTGAAGCGACTGCTGATGGCAAGGTTCAAGGGTTAGCTGCAACCGGGCTTGATGTGCCGGTTGGTCAAGCCGTGGCATTTATTCTGGCCGAAGGTGAAGCACTGCCTGCGCCAAAAACTACAGCGACCTCCGTTGTTGAAACTGTGAAACCCATTGTTGTTGCTGCGCTTCAAGCTGTTGTTGCCAATGGAACGGGAATGCGTGCCACGCCTTTGGCAAGACGTTTGGCGCGGCAACGGGGCCTTGCGCTTTCCACTTTAACCGGATCAGGACCACGGGGGCGCATTGTTGCGGGTGATATTGAGAAAGCCAACGCCGGCGCAAAACCTGTTTCCGTCGCAGCTCCCCTGACACAGGTTTCCCCAGCATCAAACTTTGTCGCAGGCAGCTACGAACTGAAACCGCTGGATGGCATGCGCCGGACGATTGCCCAGCGCTTGCAACATTCCAAGCAAACCGTGCCGCATTTCTATCTCTCGGTTTCCTGTGTTCTTGACAACCTGCAAATCATCCGTGAGCGGATCAATGCCTCGGCACCGCGCGGGTCAGACAAGACGCCCCTCTGGAAACTGTCGGTCAATGACTTCGTCATCAAGGCGCTGGGGCTTGCCCTGCAAAAAGTGCCGGATGCCAATGTGACGTGGAGTGACGAAGGCATTTTGCAGCATCGGTCGAGTGATGTGGGCGTGGCTGTATCCGTGGAGGGTGGATTGTTCACGCCGGTTGTGCGAGGTGTTGAACAAAAGTCGCTTTCGCAGATTTCTTTGGAGATGAAAGACCTTGCAACGCGGGCGAGGCTGCGAAAGTTGCAGCCCTCTGAATATCAGGGCGGCACCACGGCGGTTTCAAACCTCGGCATGTATGGCATTGAAGATTTTGCCGCCATCATCAATCCGCCACAAGCCACCATTCTTGCGGTTGGTGCTGGCATTGAAAGCTTTGTGCCAGTCGTTGGCAAGCCCGTGCTGAAGACACTGATGAAATGCACCCTGTCATGTGATCATCGTGCCGTTGATGGTGCATTGGGCGCGCAGTTGTTGGCTGCCTTCAAGCAATTGATTGAAGAGCCGGGCTTGATGCTGGCATAGAATCTTCGCTTGAGACTGCCGTCACGCATCCCGCACCTCCGCCCTTCGGGCACCTCCTCCCCGCCGAAGAGGCGGGTTGGAGGGCAGGATTT
>JANOVS010000165.1:0-1512 GCA_031417515.1 Hyphomicrobiales bacterium | reverse complement strand
CGCCTGCGAGTCGAGGGGCACACCAATGTCATCACCGGCAGGATCGCGCGCCTCAGCCCGGCCATCCACGAACAGAGCCGGATGCTCCTCGTGGAAGCCGACATCCCCAATGACGGCCTGCTCCGCGCCGGGCAGTTTGTCCGCGCTGAAATCGTGACGCAGGATCGCGACATGGGCCTGGCCGTTCCCGCCGAAGCCCTCATCACCTTTGCCGGATTGGAGAAAGTCGTCACCGTGTCGGACGGCAAGGCCATCGAGAAAACCGTCACGACCGGCCGGCGCGGGCCGGAGTGGGTGGAAATTGTCGCGGGTCTGAAGGCTGGGGAGCTTGTGGTTCTTAATCCAGGAAATCTGCGCACGGGCCAGCCGGTGACGGTGAACGAGCGGCCAGCGTTGCAGACCAGCAAGGCGTCCGAAGCGGTCGCGCCGTAAGCCATGCAAAAGCTCGCCGAGGTTTGCATTCGACGGCCGGTCTTCGCCTCGATGATCGTCCTGTCGCTCGTCGTGCTCGGCGTCGTGGGCTATCTCAAGCTGGGGGTGGATCGCTTCCCGGCGGTGGACCTTCCCACGATCCGCATCTTCACCCGCCTGGCCGGCGCCTCGCCCGCCGAGGTCGAGTCACAGATCTCCCAGCCCATCGAAGAGGCCGTCAACGCAATCGAAGGGATCAAGGAACTGGCGTCCGTCAGCGGGCAGGGCAGTTCGTTCGTCATCGTCACCTTCGAGCTGAACCGCGACATCGAGACCGCCGCGCAGGACGTGCGCGATCGCGTGGCCTCCGTGCTGCGCGATCTGCCGCGCGACGCGGACCCGCCCACCATCTCCAAAAGCGACAACGACCTTTCGCCGGTGCTGACCATCGCGGTGTCCGGACCGCGTTCGACCCGCGAGTTGACCGAGATCGCGGACAAGATGGTCAAAGTGCAGATCGAACGCTCGGGCGGCGTCGCCGATGTCGAGATCAGCGGTGGATTGCAGCGCGCCATCAACATCTGGCTCGATGCCGACCGTCTCGCCGCCTACCAGATTCCCATCACCGTCGTGCGCGAGGCCATCGACCGGCAGAACGCCAACATCCCCGGCGGCAACATCACCACCAGTTTTCGGGAGCAGACCCTGCGCACCCTGGGCCGGCTGCCGGATGCGAAGGCCTTCGGCGATCTGGTCGTCGCCACGCGCAACGGTTCCCCCATTCGCGTGCGCGACCTGGGCCGGGCCGAGGATGGCACGAAGGAGCAGCGCACCATCGCCCGGCTCGACGGGGTGCCGACGGTGAGCCTCGATGTGCGACGGCAATCCGGCGCGAACACCGTCGCCGTCATCGAGGGCGTGAAGGAGAAGCTCAAGCAGTTGCAGGCGCAGCTCCCCGGCGACGTGCGCCTCGAAGTCATCCGCGACCAGTCCCGCTACATCTACGAGGCGCTGCACGAGATCAACGTCCACCTCGTCCTCGGCAGCATCCTGGCCTGCCTCGTGGTGATGGCCTTCATGCGGGACTGGCGCGCGACCATC
>JANOVS010000164.1:0-1541 GCA_031417515.1 Hyphomicrobiales bacterium | reverse complement strand
GGTCGAATGGTCCTAACAGGCCGTCTCACATTGTAGAACGGTTGTCCTCAACCGTTCCGGTCCCTCAAAAAACTCGAAACAGTTGAGGACAATGGTTCTACGTTGATCCAGCACTGCATCTCCCAACCCACGTATGATTGCGTCACAATGCATAGTTAAGATTACATCGCGTCGCTTACAAAGTTCAGGGCGGACCAATCCATGCACACAAAACATTTGCGACGGAATTTTTTAGAAAAGCTTGCCCGTCTGCTTCCGGTAGGACTGGCAATGAACGCGTTGGCTCGTGGTACTTCCAATGAATCATTGCCACCCGTTCGCGCAATCACGCGAGGCCCCAAGTTCCATTGGCGAGGTTACTACGACAAACTACTGTTCGATACGACGAACCGCCTCGTGCTCGCAAATGAAGTGGATTTCAATGGCCGTTCACCCTTGCCCGAAGACTCTATCAACATTGGATTCATTGACACCGAGGACAAGGATAGATGGGCTGAACTAGGTAGCACTTCCGCATGGAATTGGCAACAGGGTTGCATGCTGCAATGGGTCCCTGGCACGGAAGGCGAAGTTGCCTGGAACGACCGTCAAGAAGGTCAGTTCGTCTCCCATGTCCTCGATATCAATTCAGGACGCAAGAGCACGTTGCCCAATCCATTCTATTGCCTTAGCCCAGACGGCAAGGTTGGCTTTGCTCCAGATTTTCGGCGATTGAATGATACGCGTCCCGGCTTACGAAGATAAGAGTGAGAAAGTAGAGGTGATTGGACTCGATGTCATGACGACCAATGGCCACAATACTTATGTGCCGGGCACCAATAACCAGTGGGTGCTCAATGACACGTATCCCGATGCGAACATGCTTCAGCATCCCTATCTTTATCACATCCCAACCGACCGCCGCGTACCGCTTGGTCACTTCCTCGCCCCCCTGACGCATCGAGGTGAATGGCGATGCGACAATCACCAGTGTGCTAGCCGAGATGGGAAAAGAGTCGTTTTTGACTCGTCCCATGAGGGTGGGCGACAGGTTTATCTGATCGACATCAGTGAAATCGTTAGCTGATCATCGATTCCAATATGGAACTGGGCTCTTTCCCGGCTTCATCCCCCCGACGCTTTAGGCTCGTCATCAAACAAGAGACTTATGCAACACTGCTTACCGTCGAAATCTTTGCCATGCAACGGCGTTACACCGACTGGGAAGGCCCCACGAATCGAAGCACTCGATACGTTGCGAGGGATCGCATTGCTTGGCATTCTCTTTGTTAACTTTTCCTTCTTCGCGATGCCAGATGGTTCGTTTGGGTCGTATATCGATCTGGCCTTCCCTGGTCGATGGGATCAATGGGCTCAGTTCTTGACTGAGGCCGTATGCGATGGAAAATTCATTTTGATTTTTTCCTTTCTATTCGGTTGGGGATTTTATTCGCAATTGCGGACGTCGGATCTCTCCCAATGCAGAGTTCGATTCTTCCGCAGGCTGTTTGGTTTACTCGTGATCGGGTTATTGCACGCCTGCTTTTTGTTTGTGGGCGACA
>JANOVS010000163.1:0-2532 GCA_031417515.1 Hyphomicrobiales bacterium | reverse complement strand
CATCGTTGACCAAGGCTTGTTTTGTGCCTTGCTCCACATCGCGAAAGCCAAATTTGGTCTCGATTCCAGAGGGGTCATTTGAAGATGCGTGTGTCATGGTGCCTACTTAGGCTATAAGGCCCTGAAATTCCATGGGCAGTTGGCCCAAAGGTGAATGGGGGTCCTGTGCCTGAACTTCCAGAGGTTGAAACAGTCAAGCGCGGATTGGAGCCTGCGCTGGTTGGGCGGGTGTTTTCCCGCATTGAATTGCGGCGGGCCAATTTGCGCTTTGCCTTTCCGGTGGACTATGCCGCAACCATGCAGGGATCGCGCATCCTGTCGCTGGAGCGGCGGGCCAAGTATATTCTGGTGCATTGCGACAATGGCAGGAGCCTGATCTGGCATCTTGGCATGACGGGGCGCTTCACCGTGGTGCATCCAGGTGGTGGGGTTTTTGAACCGGGGGCACTTTATCATAAAACAGCCAAGGCCCTCGGTCCCCACGACCATGTCGTGATCAACCTCGATGACGGCACGCAGGTGATTTACAATGATACCAGGCGTTTCGGCTTTATGGACATGGTTGAGACGTCTCTGCGCGACCGGCACAAGTTGCTGTGCAATATTGGCGTGGAGCCCCTCGGCAACTCATTCAATGCCGCACATCTGGCGGAAAAATTTTCCGGCAAGAAAGCACCGTTGAAAGCCGCCTTGCTGGACCAGCATGTGGTGGCAGGGCTGGGCAATATTTATGTCAGTGAAGCGCTGTTCAGGACCGGGCTTTCCCCTCTGCGAAAAGCTGAAACCCTGGCCAGAGGCAAAGCCGTGGACCAGCGGCTTGAAGGCTTGGTGCGGCATATCAAGAATATTTTGACCGAGGCCATTCTGGCCGGTGGATCAACGTTGCAAGACTTCCAAAATGCCAACGGTGAAAAGGGTGAATTCCAAGAACGATTTTTGGTCTACGACCGGGAAGGCGGGACTTGCATGAATGCGATCTGTGGCAAGTCGATCAAGCGCATTGTGCAATCGGGCCGCTCGACGTTTTATTGCTCGCATTGCCAGAGGTAGAAGTCAGCGGCCAATGGCCCCCACCTCCGGCCTTTTTTAACGCGCCATAGCCTTTGGCGAAGGCGGCGGCCACCTCCTCCCCGATAAAGAATCGGGTTGGAGGGTAAACTTAGACACCGCCCTCCAACCCGCCCCTTCGGTGTTCAGACCGGAGACATGGGTAACACCTGTTCGGAGACATGGGTAACGGTTTTGATTTTGGTTTCATTTGGTTTGAATGTCGAGTGATTTGATGAACTGGTGGCGGAAGAAGATTTTGTAGCTGCCGTCTGTTTCGGTTGGGCGAAATGCGATGTGTTTGCCGTAAAAGGCTTTTGGGATGCGATATTCTGTGCCGCGGAAGGAGACGATGCCCTGCTGCTGCACCCGCCGCACGGTGTCGTCCGGGGCATAGTCGAAGACTTCGATATGGTCACGATAGGGGCGTGGCGAGGGGCGATAGCGGTCGATGGGAACGCCGAGGCCCAAGGCTTCATGCGGGCGCTCGGTGTTATAGACATGACGCCATTTTGCCAGAGCGGCTTCGGCCTGTGCGAGATCGTCAAAGGGCGGGCCTGAGAGGGCTTCGGCTTTCAGGGAGCGGTGATAGCGCTCATCCTTGCCATTGGTTTGCGGATGATAGGGCCTTGAATGGCTGATGCGAATGCCCTGTTCAATCAGAAACACCCCGAGTGGTGTGAAGGGCGAACCCGGCCCATCACCCCACGGACTACCATTGTCGGTCATGATGCAGAGCGGCAGGCCATAGCGCCGGAAGGCCGTAATCAACCGGGTTTTGACGGTGTCTGTCTGTTCATTGGCGCAGGCCGAAGTGACAATGGCATAGCGCGAATGGTCATCGAGAACCGTCAGCGGATGCAAGCGCCCCTCACGCATGGCGACATGGCCCTTGAAGTCCATCTGCCACAAGTCATTCGGGGCTGGATGTTCAAAGCGGATGAAGGCGGCAGCCCCGCCACCGAATTCACCAAGCTTGACACCGTTGCGGCGCAGGATAGCCGTCACCGTCGAGGGCGACGGTGCCTTGATCTCTTTACGCCTCAAGGCTGCTGCAATCTTGCGCCCGCCCCAGGCCGGATGTCCGGCGCGGATCTCGAGAACGCTCGCCTCAAGCTTGTCCGCACTGCGTTTGGGGCTGCTCTTTGGCCGCCGGGACTGGTCGCAAAGCCCGGCAGCACCTTCAAGTGCAAACCGCTCCAGCCACTTGTATCCGGTCTTGGCGCTGATCCCGAAACGCCGGCACAGGTCGCGGACATTGGCTTCCTCACCCCGCGCCAACAGCACAAACTCTTTTCGCAAAACATTCATCGACTTCGGTTCCCACGGCATGGCCTGCTCCTCATTGAACAAGCCAAAAGTGTTACCCATGTCTCCGAACAGGTGTTACCCATGTCTCCGGTCTGAACAAAGGGCGGGAGAGGACATTAGGAAAGTCCCCCTGCCAGTGTCGGCACATTGACTGACCTGAATCCGTAGTGCCGC
>JANOVS010000162.1:0-12530 GCA_031417515.1 Hyphomicrobiales bacterium | reverse complement strand
CGAAGGTGGAAGGCCGGAGGTGGGGGCAACGGGGAATTTTTGAACCTGTTACACGGAGCGACGAGAATCGTTTCAAATCGCCGCTGCCATCCCTTCCAACATGCGCACTGTCCCCTTATAGGAATTGTCGAGATGTTGCGCCATGGCTTCACGGGCCGATTCCGGCACTTTGGTATTCAGTGCACGGATGATCGAGCGATGTTGTTCGAGTGTAGCAGCCGCCTCACCAGCCCTCGGCAACAACATGTGGCGACAGCGATCCAGATGGGCCTTCGAAATTTCAACCATGTGCCAAAGCCGGGGCAACTCCGCCACTTGTGCAATATATCGGTGGAAACTGTCGTCGATACCAATAGCTTTGACAAAATTTCCCTGTTCAATTGCCCGTTCATGCAGTTTCAAAATGTCATGCAACATCTCGGTATGGCTTTCTTTCATATGGGGTGCAGCCTGTGCGGCACATTCCATCTCGAGTGAGCGCCGAATGAGATAGGCTTGTTCGATTTCATGGGCATCAATGCGGGCAACCTTGGTGCCTGATTGGGCCACAACATCGACGAGATGTTCGTCACTCAGCTTCTTGACAGCCTCACGTACTGGCGTGCGCGAAATGCTCAACTGCGCGGCGATTTCTTTCTCGTCAATCGGGTCGCCAGGCTTGATGATTCCCGTCAGAATCAAATCTCGGATCAAGGGATAGATTTGGTCCCGCATCGGTCGGCGGCGATCAAGTTTGGCTATGGACAAGTCATATCCCATAACTGTCATACTAATATAACAGTTGTGGACAGACAAATTGAATCCTGCCTATGATCACAAAAAACATGTCTCGATGAAAACGGGTCAGCGGGGAGGAAAGTCATTGGCCAAGCACAATTTTCCAAAACTGCACAACGCCATGTGGCCGGGCCTCGTTGGAAAGGGGGCTGATTCTGAACCTGGCATTGAACTGGATACCCTCATTGAGTTGACAGCCAAAGCCGAAGTCGATGGTGCCAAATTCGATGGCATCGATATCTTCCATGTCGCACCCCATACCAACATCGACTTCACCGAAGATGAAGTGAAGCGACTGGCTGAAAAAGTCCAACGCAAAAACCTGAATATCGGTTCCATCGTTGCACCCGTGTGGCCCCCGGTCGGTGGCGGCTCTGCCATGGGATCACCGGCAGACCGCAAGAAATTTGTCGAAAACGTCAAAAAATCCTGCAAGCTTGGTGCCCGCCTGCGTGAATTGGGCGTCCGACCCTACGGATTGATACGCATCGATTCCGCCGCTGGCCCCGGCGATTGGGCCAAGGATCCAATTGGCAACACAAAGAAAATCGCCAAGACATTCCGCGAAGCCTGCTCCGTTGCATCTGATTACGGCGAACGCCTCGCCGCTGAAGGTGAAATCTGCTGGGGCGGCATGCATTCATGGAAAGACATGATCAACACGCTGGAGGAAACCGATCGTCCCCAGACCATTGGGTTCCAGGCCGACATGGCCCACACGCTGCTTTACACCATGGGATACAACGCACCGAAATCGCGCCTGCTGCCAGCCAAGTTCGATTGGAAAAGCAAGCCAATCCTCGATGCTGCCCTAAAGAAAATGACCGATGCCCTGCGCCCTTGGACCATTGATTTCCATGTCGCGCAGAATGACGGCACCGTGAAGGGCCTAGGCTATCACGACAAGACAGGTCGACACTGTATGGTAACCGACAAAAACGGCAAGCTCGATATTCCAAAACACGCAGGCTACTGGTTGCGCGGCAAGGATGGCGAACTCACCAAGGCCTTCAAGCACATCTGCTGGGATGGCTGCATGTTCCCCAATGATGTGATGCTGCAACAAAAAACCTGGAACGACATTCTCGCCACCATGATCAAGGTGCGCGACAAGCACGGCTGGGTGGCGTAGCCATGGCAAAAAAACCCCTCAACATCGGCATGGTCGGCTACGGCTTCATGGGCCGCATGCATTCCAATGCCTTTTCAAAGGTTGGCCATTTCTTCGATCTGCCCTATGCCCCAGTACTTAAGGCAGCCTGCGCGAGAGACGAGACAAAACTTCAAAGTTTCGCTTCTCAATGGGGATACCAATCCATTGAAACAGATTGGCGCAAATTGGTTGCCCGACCTGATATCGACTTGATCGATATCGCCGGACCGAATGATCTTCATTTGGAAATTGCAGTCGCGGCCGCCAAGGCGGGCAAAATGGTAATGTGCGAGAAGCCGCTTGGCCGCAATGTGGCGGAGTCGCTTCAAATGGTAGATGCCGTCGAAAAAGCCGGTGTCGCCAATATGGTTTGGTACAACTATCGCCGCATCCCGGCCATTACATTGGCCAAGCAACTCATCGACGAAGACAAGCTTGGCAGGATTTTCCACTACCGCGCCAAATTCCTGCAAGACTGGACCATCTCCTCTGATTTGCCGCAAGGCGGACAGGGCCTCTGGCGACTGGATGTTGGTGTTGCCGGATCAGGTGTGACTGGCGATCTTCTCGCGCACTGCATTGACACGGCCATGTGGCTCAATGGCGGCATAAGCACGGTATCAGGCATGACGGAAACTTTTATCAAAGAGCGCTACCATAACATCACTGGCAAAACTGAAAAAGTTGGCATTGACGACGCCAGTCTGTTCCTCGCGCGATTCGATAATGGTTCACTCGCGAGTTTCGAGGCCACACGTTATGCCCGGGGCCACAAGGCCTTTTACACCTTCGAAATAAATGGCGAGCATGCCTCAATTCAATGGGACCTGCATGATCTCAACCGCCTGCAGTTTTTTGATCATCGTGATGAAGGCCGCTTGCGCGGTTGGCACAATATCCTGGTAACCGACGGCGACCACCCCTACATGGGAAACTGGTGGGTACCCGGAGCCACAATTGGGTTCGAACACCCCTTTGTGCATCAGGCAGCTGATTTTTTGCAGGCTTCAACCGGTCATTCTGCAGCCCCCACATTCCGTGAGGCAATGGCAACGGATTATGTCACAGATGCAGTTCTGAAGTCTGCAAGAAGCGGCAAATGGGAAAGTGCCAAAGCATGACACTTGCAAAGTACGACAACTTGGATAGTGTTCGCATTCTGAATTTGGGTACTTGTTTGTCATGACGTCCAAAGGCAACATCGCATTGCGACTAACAGGTGTTTCGAAACACTACGGCAAAGTGCGCGCCCTTGATAACATGAGCTTTGATGTGGAGGAGGGCCGTTTCTTCGCTCTCTTCGGGCCAAGTTCTGTCGGCAAGACAACAACGTTGCGCATGATATCGGGCCTGACACCCCCGGACCAGGGCAAGGTCGAAATCCTTGGCAAGGACTGGACCAACGAACCAATTGCTGGTCGCGGTGTTTCGATGGTGTTCCAGTCCTTCGCGCTTTACCCGCACCTTTCGGTCTACAATAATTTCGCCTATCCCTTGCGCGAGGAAGGTGTTGGCGAAGCGGAAATCAAGAAGCGCATTGAAGAAACCGCTGCCATGCTCAAGCTTTCCGCCAAACTTGAACGCAAGCCATCCACACTTTCAGGTGGTGAGCAACAGCGGGTGGCGCTGGGGCGATCACTTATCCGCCGCCCAAAAATCCTGTTGCTTGATGAGCCACTGACAAACCTTGACGCCAAACTGCGCCACGACATGCGCGCGGAATTGAAGCGCCTGCATCGCCAGTTCGGTCTCACCATTGTTTACGCAACGCCCGATGAGCTCGAAGCGCTTTCGATGGGCGAAGAGATTGCAGTGATGAAAGATGGTGCTATCGTCCAACGTGGCACGCCGGATGAACTCTACGAGAACCCCATCAACACCTATGTCGCGGGAAAGATTGGCGCTCCCCACATGAACATGATCAAGGCAAAGGCCCGTGACGCCGCCAGTTTCGAAACCTCCGTCGGCGTGATTGCATCACCAAGGAAAACCAGCGCTGCCGCCGGTGAAGCCGCTCTCGTTGGTATCAGGCCCAATGACGTGCGCTTTGCGGCCAAAGGTGAAATGGGCGTGGTCAGCACCATCACCTTGCTGGAACCTTTGGGCGATGTAACCGTCGTCTCCGTTGAAGCAGGTGGTGAAACCCTGCGCATGGTGTTGCCAGAATCCACTGCTGCCAACCTTGCCACCGGCCAGTCCGCCAACATTTATCTCGATCCAAACAAATTCCACTACTTCCGCGCTGCAAGCGGCGAGGCCTTCGCATGAAGAGGTCCGTGATTGCTCAAAGCCAGAAGCCTACAACGGTATAACACAGGGAGGATACCTAAAATGACAGTTATGACAAAAGTAAATGGACTAATGACAGCCGCTGGCCTTGCCGCCACGCTGCTGGCTGGAAGCGCGACCTTCGCGTCTGCCGAAGACGTGGTGCTGACCATGGCTGTGCCAGATTGGCCACCAACACGCATCTTGAAGAAGTTCTTCGACGAACAATACAAACCGAAGAGCGGTAACAATGTGAAGCTCGAAGTCGACTTCATTCCGTGGCCGGACTTCTACACCCGCGTCAACGCATCGCTGACATCCGGAGAACAGAAGTACAACTTCATCGTCTCGGATTCGCAATGGCTCGGCGCCTTCGTTGAAGGCGGCTATTTCCGCAAGATCAACGATCTTCTGGACGCCGATCCGGACTTCATGGCGACGTTCAAGTCGATCCATCCGAACCCGCTGAACGCCTACGCAACCTATCCGCACAAGACCGAGAACTATTACGGCTTCCCGCAATTCCCTGACGTCATGGTGAACTTCGCCCGCGCCGACATCATCTGCGATGCAGGCGAACAGGCTGCTTTCATGGCAAAATACAACAAGAAACTCGCCTGCACGGGCGAAGAGCTTGACGCCATGACATGGGACGACTTCAAAAACGTTGGTGAATTCTTCCAGCGCAAGAAGGGCGACATGCTTGCTGGCAAGCCTGCCGAAGACGATTTCTATGGCATCGCCTACCAGGCTGGCAAAGGCTACGACTTCTCGTCGATGCAGATCAACGGCTTCATCTGGCAAATGGGTGGCGACACCTGGGACGAAACCAAGGCACCCAAGGGCCAGGCCGAAGGCGTTGTGAACTCGCCCATGGCCGTTGCAGCCCTCGAAAAATACCTGAGCATGATCCAATATATGCCGCCAGTTGCCAAGACCGGCACCATGGATATCTTCGTTTCGGATCAGCTCTTCCGCGAAGGCAAGGTCGCCATGAACATCGACTGGATCGGTTTGGGTGAAGCCTCACTTGCCGCTGACTCCAAGGTCAAGGACAAGTTGGTCTTTGGCCAGATGCCAGGCACCATGGGCGCTGATGGCAAGATGATCCGCTGGTCCAACATCGGCGGCCAGCCCTTCGTGCTGACCACATGGACGACTGAATCCCAAACCAAGGAAGCCGTCGACTTCGTGAAATGGTGGCTGTCCAACGACATCCAGCACCAGTTCGCAGCCGGCGGCGGCCAGTCTGCCGTGAAGGCCGTATACGAAGACCCGAAGTATGTGACCTATCGTCCATGGAACCGCGCCTGGGCACCGCAACTCGAGTGGCAGAAAGACGTCTGGCATGTGCCGCAGTTCTTCGAATTGCTGACACAACAGCAAGACCAGTTCGACCTTGCCATCACCGGCAAGCAAGACGCCAAAACCACCTTGGACAACGTTGCCAAGTTCCAGCAGGACAAGCTGAAGGAAGTTGGTTTGATCGAGTAATAGCGCTTTCTGCCCTCTCCCCTTGCGGGGGAGGGTGGTGAGGCCAAAGGCCGAACCGGGAGAGGGAAGTGCAATCACCTCTCCCGATTTGCTCGCAAGAGTTCGCAAATCACCCTCTCCCGCAAGGGGCGATGGTTTGTATTCAATAAGGCAACATCCAATTCTATGACTGTTTCCCTCACCAATACCCAACCCGCGCCACCCCTGTTCGCACCCGTGGCCCATAACTGGAAGCTCGCGCTCCTCGCCGGGCTTGTCATTTCCATTCTTGCCATATTGGCCTTGCCTGCGAAGCTTTCCTTCTGGGTTGTAGGTGCCATGCTGGCCAACATTGCTGCTGCCTTCGCTTTCAACGCTTACCGCCGCAAATATTACGGCGGCCTCCTTGTGGCACCAGCTATCGCCGTATTGTTCGTGATGAACCTCTTCCCGCTGCTCTGGTCGTTGGGGCTGTCGTTCTTCGCCTACAATTCAAACAACCAATCCATCCGCTTCGTTGGCCTCAACAACTACATCAAGGTTTTGACAAACGACATCGCTGCGCCCGCCAATTGGGATGCGCTGATCAACACCGGGATGTTCGTGGTATTTACCGTCGCCTTGCAAATGATCATGGGCTTCCTGCTTGCCATGCTTTTCGCAAAACAATTCCCGCTGCGAAAATATCTGCTGATCCTCGTGTTGACGCCGATGATGCTGTCCGTCGTCGCATCCGGCGTGTTCTTCTCCTACTATTACGATCCCACCTTCGGTATCTTGAGCTACGCAATGGGTGAAATTACCGGCAACCAATTCATTCTGATGGACAACAAGGTAGGTGCTGTCGCCGGCATCGTCTTCACCGATGCCTGGATGTGGGCCCCCTTCGTGATGCTGCTGGTACTTGCGGGCCTCGTCTCCGTGCCAAAGTATCTCTATGAAGCCGCAGCCATTGACCGCGTCTCAAAGGTCAGGCAATTCTGGACGATCACTTTTCCCTATATCCGCGGGCTGCTGATGCTGGCGCTGCTCTTCCGCACCATCGAGGCATTCAAGCTCTATGACCTCGTTTACATCCTCATTCGCGGTGGCCAGGACACCAAGACCATAGCCTACCTCATCACTGAAATCGCCAATGAGCAAAACAAGACGAGCGAAGGTGCTGCACTCTCTTATGTCATCCTGTTCATGGTTATCGTGCTCACCAACCTCTATCTCTATCTGGCCAACCGCCGGAACCAGGGCGTTTAAAAATGGCGACACTCGCAGAAAAACTCGGTTTCAAAAAAGCCTCCGGCGTCGGCGAAGCGGGCTGGGGACATACCGTCATTGTCGCCATCATCTCCCTGATATACTTCCTGCCCGTATTGATGATCATCTTCACAGCTTTCAAGCCCAGCGCAGAGGCGCTGTCAGTTCCTCCAACACTTTCACCCACATCGGTCTTCGGCCTGATCCCGGATCAATTTGTCTTCACCCCAACGCTTGAAAATTTCGGCCAGGTCTTCAACCGCGTCATGGTCACTGGAAGTGCTCCCGAGCCCACTGGCTTTGATCGCTTCTTCTTCAACTCCTTTTTCATCTCCTCGGTTTCAGTGTTGCTTGCCCTCATCATCGGCACCCTCGCCTCCTATGGATTCTCGCGCTACCCGCTGAAGGGCAACGACACCTACCTTTTCATCATTCTGACGACGCGCATGTTACCTGCGATTGTCGTCATCATCCCCATCATCCTGATGTTCCGCGTTATGGGCCTTTCCGGTTCCTACTTCGGCATCATCATGCTCTACACCGCCTTCAATCTTGCATTCACCGTCTGGATGATGAAGAGCTTTTTCGATGAACTTTCACCGGACGTTGAAGACGCGGCCCGCATTGATGGCTCCAATGAAAAGAAAGTGTTCTTCAAAATTGCACTTCCACAAGTCAAAGCCGGTCTCGCCGCCACCTTCGTCTTCGGCCTCATCCTCACCTGGAACGAGTTCCTCTTTGCATTGTTGCTCTCGGGCAAAGACACCCGCACCGTTCCCGTCGCCATGAACCAGGCCGTTTCCTCAGGTGGTCGCGGCACCGACTGGACGCTGCTCGCCTCCATCGAAACCCTGTTCTTGATTCCAGTTTTCCTTGTGACATTCTTCCTGCAGGATCACTTGCTGCGCGGCGTCACCTTCGGCACGGTAAAGCGCTAGTCATGTCAACCATCGACGTAAGAAAAGTCACCAAGAAATTCGGCGAATTTGTTGCCGTCAAAGACGTCGACCTGAAAGTCGACGCGGGCGAAGTTGTCTGTTTGTTGGGACCGTCAGGCTGCGGCAAAACCACCACATTGCGCATGATCGCTGGCCTTGAAAGAGCTAGTGCAGGCGAGGTCGTCATCGCCGGGCAGAACATGAATGAACTGTCTCCCGCAAAACGCAACATCGCCATGGTGTTCCAGTTCTATGCGCTTTATCCCGCACTCACGGTGGGCCAAAACATTGCAATGCCCCTGCATTTTGAGAAGCTTTCAAAAGTTGATGCCGATGCGCGCGTCAACAAGGTCGCAAAAATCCTGCACCTGACAGAAGTGCTGGACCGCATGCCGGGACAAGTTTCGGAAGGTGAAAAACAACGCATTGCTGTGGCCCGCGCCATCATACGCGATCCCAACTGCTTCCTGTTCGATGAACCTCTGTCGCGCCTTGATGTAGAACTCCGCCATTCCATGCGCGGGCAAATCAAGGAAGTGCTTTCAAATCTTTCAAAAGCCACAGTCATTGTCACCCACGACCAACTGGAAGCCCTTACCATGGCCGACCGCATCGCCATCATGCGCGATGGCCACATCGAGCAAGTTGGCACCCCCCACGTTGTTTTCGCCAAGCCAGCCAATGTCTTCGTGGCCAGCTTCATTGGCACGCCGCAAATGAACCTGGTTGATGCCGATTTGCTTTCTGTCAAAGCCGACAAAGCTGAATTCCAGATCGGCAACATGTCCTTGCGCGTAGGTGTCAACGGTGCCGTCAATCGCATCGGCAAATCAAAAGTGACGATTGGCATTAGACCCCGGGCATTTGTGCCCATATCCGCTGCCGGCCCATCAGCCATCACCGCCACCGCTGAACTGATCGAACCCATGGGGGCTGAAACGCTGATCCACGCCCGCACCATTGCAGGCGGTGAAATTCGTGTGGTAGTGCCACGCGATAAACGCGTGAAGACTGGAGAGATTTTACATCTCGAACCCGACGCGGCACAAACCCACATATTTGGCCCCGATAGCATAGCTGTGCGCCCATGAATGAAAATCACAAAACCCTCACCCCCCAAAGCGCACTTCGCATGGAATATGCCATCATCGCCTTGGGAGTGGTCGCTTTGATCATGATATTCCAGCCCTTCAGCATTACACTCTTTACCTTCGGCAGCATGATTGTCGTGCTTGCGGGATTGGTGAACAATCTGCTCCCCCTCGCACAATCCGGCGTGAAAGTTCGTTCCGTCATTACAATCGCCATGGTGGTTGCCATGATTTTCTGCATCGTCTTGCTGGTTTCCATCGTCGTAGCCTATCTCTATGGTGCATTTTTTCTGAAGCCACTTGATCCCAATACGGCGGGTGGCAAGGCCATGTTGGCAGCACGACCGTTTTATGCGCATCCCTTTGTCTGGTGGGTTGCAGGCATAGCTGTGGCATTGGCGGGGCTGATTGCCATCCGCAACCGCAGGGGTTAACTGAATGTCGCGCTTTGCCAATCGTCGCGCAGTTGTCACAGGTGGTCTCTCAGGCATAGGTGAAGCCGTAGCGAAACGAATTGCTGCCGAGGGAGGCAAAGTCGTTTGCTGGGATGTGATTGGCGGCATCAAGACTGACATTTCGGATTATGCTTCCGTGGAAAATGCCGTCATTGAAACCCAAAAGCAAATCGGCGGCATTGATATCCTGGTCAACAGCGCAGGCATCACGGGACCAACCGTACCCGTCGACGGATTTCCAATTGACGGCTGGTTGCAAACCATTTCGATCAACCTTAACGGCACGTTTTTCACCAACCGCGCCGTTGTGCCTTTGATGATCGCCCAGAACTATGGGCGCATCGTCAACATTGCATCTATAGCCGGAAAAGAAGGCAACCCCAACGCCTCAGCCTATTCGGCGTCCAAGGCTGGTGTAATCGGCTTCACCAAGTCCCTGTCAAAGGAATTGGCGAAGTACAATATCACGGCAAATTCGGTGACACCCGCCGCCGTGCGCACACCCATATTCGATCAGATGCCCCAGGCCCATATCGATTTCATGCTGGCCAAAATTCCCAAGGCCCGCTTCGGAACAGTCGACGAAGTGGCAAGCCTCGTCTGCTGGCTGGCATCTGAAGAATGCTCGTTTTCCACCGGCGCCGTGTTTGATGTGTCCGGGGGCAGGGCGACTTACTGAGCCGTAAATCCACCGTCGATCAAAATGTCCTGGCCCGTCATCAGATCAGAAGCTGACGACGCCAGAAACAAAATCAGGTCCGCTACTTCCGTCGTCTTGCCAAAACGTCCAAGTGGAATCTTGGCTTTCATGGGGTCACCCTTTTCAGGTTTGCCCCAAACCATTTCACCCATGGGTGTCAAAATAACCGTGGGACACACCGTATTGCTTTGAATGTTGTGCTTGGCCCACTCAATCGTCATCACCCGGGTGAGCATGTTCAGGCCACCCTTGGAGGCACCATAGGAACCATGATCCGCCAATGCCATGATGCCCGATTGCGATGAGACGTTGATGATCTTGCCCATTTTCTGCTTGATCATCTGTGGCACCAGCGCCTGCGCCAGTAAGAAGGGCGCGCGCAAGTTCACGTTGATGGTGGTGTCCCAATTGTTCATGGTGATATCGAGCAGCGGTTCATTGAGCGCAACACCCGCATTGTTGACCAGAATGTCGATGGTGCCAAATTCCTCCAAGGCACGCCGCGCCGCCATTTGCGGGCCTTCCACTGAGCTCATGTCGGCTTCAATGGCCAGGCATTTTCGCCCTGCTTTTCTTACCAGAGCACTCACCTCAGCGAGACCGTTTTTGTCACGCCCCACAGCCACGATATCAGCGCCGGCATCCGCCAAAACCTGACAGGTCTCAAAGCCAATGCCCTTGGTAGCCCCCGTCACGAGCGCCCGCTTGCCTGACAATCCAAATCTTTTCGTCCAGTCGGCCATTGTGTCTCTCCCTCAATTTTGCAAACCTTCGGATTGAAAACCATTCAAGTCAACGGGAGAAAACCATGCAGCGCATGTGCCGCATCATCAAAGTGAAACCAGAAATCATCGCCGAATACAAACGCCTCCATGCCGCCGTCTGGCCCGAGATTCTCGACGCCATTCGCAAAAGCAATGTGCAGAATTATTCCATATTTCTGCGCGAACCGGAAAACCTGCTGATCTCCTACTGGGAGTATGTGGGGTCGAACTATGAATTCGATATGGCCGAGATTAAAAAAGCACCGCGCATGCAAGAATGGTGGAACATGACAGACCCTATGCAAGAGCCACTTGAGACTCGCAAGGGTAATGAATGGTGGGCCGACACCGAGTTAGTTTTTCATACGGATTGATTTCGCGGAAAGTTGGTAGATTGTTTGGTGGACCAATGAATGGAATAACTCTCCGATGTTGTCATCACCGCACTTGTTGCGGTGATCCATGATTGGGCATGCGCGATATCTGGTCGTCACGCTACTCTTCGTGAACTATGGATCACCGCAACAAGTGCGGTGATGACAATCTTTGGGAGAGTGGTGGTATTTGGAGAATTGGGTATATTTGACCGTTCGACGCTCCCGGGCCAACAGGATTGCTCAACTCATTTTCAACAACCTCTCCACCCCCTCAAACGCCTTCTGATAAACATTTTGCTCGGTGTTCGGAATAAGTGTCAGATCATCTTGCGGGCTCGCATGCCAGTCGCCTGTCCACACGGCGAATGTGCTGTTGTTATGTGTCACCGGCCAAAGCCGGGGACCAGACACATAATTGAGCCACGGAATTTCACACGCCGTAATCCGATAAGAAAATGATCGGTTGAGATCATTCAGGTGCAGCAACTCCTCATTCAAATGCCCCGCACCGAAATAGAAATCCCGCACACCACCAATTTTATCAGATCGTACTTTCGCCAGCATATGCATCTTGCTGATCTCATCATGCCAAGCACCCATCCCGGCAAAATCCCGCATGACATCCCAAACCTTTTCAACCGGCGCCTTGATCACTCGCGATGTCCAAACCTTGTTGGGCTGCCAGGCCTTCCAGCGCGTGGCTCCTTCAGGCGCAGCGGGCGGCAATGCCTTGATCATCTTCTTCAGATTGGCCAGTCCCGCCGCGAAAACATCCTTTGAAACGATCCGCTCATATCTCCCCGCGTCTTCTGGCGCTTCATCAAAGCTGGCTGACCATTCAGCAAACGTCACGTCGCCATGCGTCACGGGGTAAAGCCGCAACGTCGCCTGATAGTTTTTCACCGGAAATGCCGGCTTTTCAAAATTATAGGTGAAGCAATATCGGGCATCATCCAGCATCAGCAATCGCTCGCGAATGTGTGTGCCGTCGTGCAAGTGAAAAGACCGTACACAGCCCACCACATCGGCTTGCAAGCCAGCTTCGATTTTGGATTTTGCAACTGCTGGCACCCAAGAGGGCAGTCCATTGAAATCTCGAACCAATGGCCACACGGCTTGCACCGGTGCGGGAAGAATGATGCTGGCGTAAGCTTTTGCCATTCAACTAAATTCCTCGCAGTCCCGCCTTCATATTTTTGAGTCCCAATTTATAGACCTCTTCCTTGTTCGGAAAAAAATCACGCCACACCCTTGTTGCCGCCGCCAAAGCCGGAATGGCGCGG
>JANOVS010000161.1:0-2094 GCA_031417515.1 Hyphomicrobiales bacterium | reverse complement strand
CACGGACGTGAGGCAAAGCAGCAGCACGATTGGATGAACAAGTGGATTGACCGAGTCAAATCGGACGCCGAAGGCCGAGTGCGCGTCCGCAATCTTCCCGGTCGAGGCCGTCAGAGCTTCCATGTCGAAGCCGAGGACTATGCCTTGCCCGTGTCGCCGTTGTTGAACGACAAGGACATTGCCAAGCGAAAGCTGGATGACGACCGGGACCGATACAGCGTCGTGGAACTTACTCCCGGCGAGACGGTCGAGAAGACGATCTACTTGGAACGGAAACAACCCGTCGTCGATCGCGAGTTCGCGGTGATCGACAGCAAGGGGAAGCCAATCGAAAACGTCGAGCTTTCCGTCGCCGAGATACGAGCCGGTGCGAAGGAGTGGCAGACCTGGAGCACTCAGCGATTCGGCACGCTCCCCAAGGGATCGACCGACAAGACGGGTCGAGTCGTGCTGCGGATGCCGAGCCAGATCGACAAGACTCCCGTCGAACGGCTGCGGCTGGGGATCAACTACGAGTTCAAGGACGGCCTGTGGTTGTCACGGCAAGTGGTGGAAGTGCCGTTCGTCCCCGATGACGGTGTGATCTCGCTCCTGCCCAATCCCGAAGCGGGCCGCGCCGGTCGAGCGGTCTATGGAAAGTTGGACGATCTCCTCGCGAAGAGCAGCCCGAAGGAATGGCTCGACGTGATGATCAAGGGACCGAACCTGGCCGTGCTGCAGAAACTGCTGGCGTCGTCCAAGATCAAGCATCCCGATCCGGTCGTGCTGCTCGACGACGGCCGTCGCGGGGACGATGAGAAAGGGAGCAAGGTCAAGGTCGTCAGCACGGGCGACACCAAGTTCGCGATCGTGCTGGCGCGAGTCCGTCCGATGGGCGGGGCACTCGCCAGTGAAAGCGATCCCAGCCGACTTCCCGAATGCGCCTTCGTCTTCGACATGGAGGGAACCTTCATCGCGGCACTCGGCGGCAAGCTTGGAACGACAGGATCCAACAGTCCCGAGAAGGTCGATGTGATCTGCCTCGGTCCCGAGGAAGACTGGTTCGTGCGAGTCCACAAGTTTGAACACAACGGTCCGTTTGAAAAGCAGACCGAATACCACCGCATCGCCAATCCCGTCATTCCCGCCGTGAGGTACTTTCACTACGCCAACTCAAACGCCTGGTCGAACGGCCCCGAACAGATCACGCGCTGGGGCACGCTCTACTTCGACTTCCCCAGTTTGAACGACAAGTTCGACAGCCCTAACCATAGTGATGACGGAGGACCAGCACAGTCCGCTGATGGTATTCCGGTCATTCGCAAGCTCACGTGGGACGGAGACCGCAACCGCTTCCTCGGCGCGGCGGCTCAGTTCGGCAAGGGGAAGGGGCTGTATGAGGTCGATCTCAACTGGTCGAAGGAATTTGAAGCGGTGGCACCCAAGGCCAACCAACTCTTCATCACCGGCGGCGAACGCGAGTACGACCATTGGCACAGTTGGCAAACCGTCGTCCCCGACAAGCACGAGCTGTTGCTGACGATCAAAATTCCTCAAGCCGAAGGGGAACCAAAGGTCATCGAAAAGAAACTCGCCTCCGGCAAACGGCACATTCAAGTGCAGTTGAAGCCCAACAAAGACAACACCTCCGCCCGCCTGGAACTTCGCCTCGACAGCGAGAAGCCGGAAGTGAGCGAACTGGCCATCCAACTCGGCGACCGCCCCGAGAAGCATCCGCCAATCACCCACCTCGTTAACCCCGGCGACACCGCGCGAGTCCTCACTCGCCCGCTGAAAGCCCCCGCCGGTTCCTGCACCGTCGATCTGAAGCTGCTCGCGCCGTAGTGCCGTGCCGCAGACTTGTCTATCACAGCCGTCGCATTGCTCAACGTCGTTCTTCCGTTCCCGCGGGGGACACTCGTAAGTGAGGAACGGCGGGCAGATTGGCCTGGATGCCCTGTCTACCTCTTCTCTCGCTTCGCCTTCTCCGTTTCTCTGCGTCTCTGTGGTCAACCTACTTCGATGACGTTCCAACAAGAGGATTGAACCACAGAGACACTGAGGCACTGAGAAGGCAAGTAGAGGTCTGTTCCTCAGTAGCCTTCATCGCTCCGC
>JANOVS010000160.1:0-10844 GCA_031417515.1 Hyphomicrobiales bacterium | reverse complement strand
CAAATTTGTCTAATTGACCTGCTTGAAATGAATCACAACCCTAGCCGCCGTCATTCCCGCGAAGGCGGGAATCCCGCTGCAAGCCATGAGTCCCGCACTACCAAAGCGGGATCCCCGCCTTCGCGGGGAAGACGGCATTAGAGGATTGGTTTTATTACTTGGATTGAATGAACCATGCCCCTCTCTGACTCCGAACTCGAACGCTATGCCCGTCACATCGTCCTGCAGGAAGTCGGTGGTCCCGGACAGAACAAGTTGAAGCGATCCTCCGTGCTGGTCGTAGGCGCTGGTGGTCTTGGCGCACCTTTGCTCATGTATCTCGCTGCGGCCGGAGTTGGTCGTGTCGGTATTGTTGACGCTGATACGGTATCATTATCGAATTTGCAGCGCCAGGTCATCCATGCAACCGACCGTGTCGGCATGTTGAAAACCGAGAGCGCTACACAACAAATCGCCGCCATCAATCCCCATGTCAAAGTGGAGCAGCATCCCTATCGCATCACTGCGGACAACGCCCTTGCATTGATTTCCGATTATGACATCGTGGCCGATGGTTGTGATAATTTCCCCACGCGGTTCCTCGTCAGTGACGCCTGCTATTTCGCCCGCAAAACCCTGGTCTCAGCCGCCATCGGCCAGTTTGATGGCCAGATATCAACCTACAAACCCCACCTGAAAAGACCCAATGGCGAAGCTTGGCCCACCTACCGCTGCTTCTTGGGTGATTTGCCGGAGCGAGGGCTTTTTCTGGCCTGTGAAGAAGCTGGCGTCTTGGGTGCGCTGCCCGGCATCATCGGCTCCCTGCAGGCCATGGAAGTCATCAAGGAATTGCTTGATATCGGTGAGAGTCTGGCCGGGCGCATTCTGATGTATGATGCCCTGTGGTCCCGCTTCTTCGAAACGAAGTTGGCGTGGAATCCGGATAATCCGCTGACAGGACGAAACCCGACAATCACGTCCCTCACAACTTCAAACTACTGCGACTGATCAGGCGCTCTCGCCCAACAGCGCCATGATCTCCGCTCCGAATTGCATATCGTCCATGTGGCCAAAACCAGCGCGGCGCAGATTGCCTTGGCGATCAATCAACAAGATGGTCGGCGTGCCTTGCATGCCATAAAGCTGCATGGTCTGGGGAATTGGATGGTCCGGCAAGCTTGGCTTGTCGACGCCAACTGGAAAAGTAATGCGGTTCTCGTGCAGAAAGGCTTTCAGCGAAACCGGCTCCATGGCGGCATGATGTTCAAACACCGTATGCAGTCCGATGATGCTGAGGTCTGATCCTTTGAACATGGTGTGCGCTTTTCGCATTTGCGGAATCAATTCCGAAACACAGCCCGGGCACAACATTTGAAAAGCCCCCACCGCCACCACACGGCCCCGAAGAGATGCCAGCGTGATGTCGATGTTGCTGTTCAGCCATTGGCTGACGATCCATTCCGGAGCAGGTGCTGTGTTCGTTTCGTCAATATTGTGCATTGTGGTTTCTCGCTGTTCGAGGCAGGTCAAGATTATCGACGATCGTACCAAAAACATCCACCAAACTCACTTTGAACTACATAAAGATATCTTTATATCGCTCTTGCCCCCCAGCCCATCCCTTGCTAGAAGCCCGCCATCGCAAAGAGGATTTGACCATGAGCAAGCACGATTACGTTGTCGCCGATATTAAACTCGCGGAATGGGGCCGCAAGGAACTCGACATGGCCGAGGTTGAAATGCCGGGTCTCATGTCCACGAGAGCCGAATATGCCAAGGCCCAACCCTTGAAAGGTGCCCGCATCACCGGCTCCCTGCACATGACCATTCAAACTGCCGTGCTGATTGAAACCCTGAAAGCCCTTGGCGCTGACATTCGCTGGGCTTCCTGCAACATTTTCTCCACGCAAGACCATGCCGCCGCTGCCATTGCCGCAGCTGGCATTCCGGTGTTTGCCGTGAAGGGCGAAAGCCTCAAGGAATATTGGGAATATACGGCCAAGATTTTTGAATGGCCTGACAACCAGCCTTCCAACATGATCCTCGATGATGGTGGCGATGCCACCATGTATATTCTTTTGGGTGAAGAGTCAGAATCCAACCCCGCGCTGATTGCCCATCCGAAAGCAGAAGAAGAAGAATATCTCTTCGCCCAGATCAAGAAGCGTCACAAGGAACAGCCAGGCTGGTTTGCCGCACAACGCAAGGCCATCATCGGTGTAACCGAAGAAACCACCACCGGCGTGCACCGTCTTTATGAGTTGCAGAAGAAGGGCAAATTGCCATTCCCCGCCATCAATGTGAATGACAGTGTAACCAAGTCGAAGTTCGACAATAAATATGGCTGCAAGGAATCACTGGTCGACGCCATTCGCCGTGGCACCGACGTGATGATGGCTGGCAAAGTTGCTGTTGTCTGCGGCTATGGCGACGTCGGCAAAGGTTCGGCTGCTTCATTGCGCGGCTCAGGTGCCCGCGTCATCGTCACCGAAATTGATCCGATCTGCGCCCTGCAAGCCTCCATGGACGGCTTTGCCGTTCAGACCTTTCAGCAAGCCTTGCCAACAGCGGATATTTTCGTAACCGCCACCGGCAACAAGGATGTCATCACCCTTGATGACATGAAGCAGATGAAAGACATGGCCATCGTTTGCAACATCGGCCACTTTGACAATGAAATCCAGGTTGCCGAATTGAAAAACTTCCCCTGGACCAACATCAAGCCACAAGTGGACTTGGTCAAGTTTCCCAAGGGCAACCGCATGATCCTGTTGTCTGAAGGCCGCCTTGTCAATCTTGGCAACGCCACGGGCCATCCAAGCTTCGTCATGTCAGCCTCCTTCACCAACCAGACCCTGGCCCAGATCGAAATATTCACCAACCGCGACAACGATAAATACCAGAACGAAGTTTATGTACTGCCCAAGCACCTCGATGAAAAAGTCGCCCGCCTGCATTTGGATAAGCTCGGCGTAACCCTTACCGAATTGAAACCCGAACAGGCCTCTTACATTGGCGTGACACAACAGGGTCCGTTCAAGTCGGATGCTTACCGGTATTGACGTGTTAATCGGCCAAGTGAGGTGGTTTTTCTACGTCGGCGAAGAGACCTCATCCGTCTCGCGCTTAAGCGCGATCCACCTTCTCCAACTTCGTTGGAGAAGGAACGGGTCTCGAACATCGTCCCTTCTCCACTTCTTCGTGGAGAAGGTGGCGCAACGCGCCGGATGAGGTCCTTGGGCACTTTGCGTTCGCTCCAACTTGTGCGAACTTTAAAAGGGCAAGCCAAAGTGGAGATACATTCTTGCCCGATCCGATTTTGACTGACGTGGCAACCGCCACGAACTTGCGCGAAGGCCCTGCTGGCGTTGAAGCTGTGGTGCGTGAAATCGTCAGGGCCGGAAATATTCGCTTGGCCGATGCCGCCCGTGGCGCAAGATTGCCCCTGCCCGTGGCGACAGCCATTCGGCGCGAACTTGAAAAGCGCGGGCTATTGCAACGAGACCATGGTCTTGCACTCAGCGATGCGGGAAAACACTGGGCGCACGATCAACTGGGCATGGGCGAACCGTTGCAATTGCAAATTCCCTTGCTGCCGACAAATCCGTTGCCGCCGCCATTGCATCTCGCCGAAGCCGCCTTGCTGGATTTACTGTCAGCGGCACCCGCCACCGACGTCACCCTCGATCAAGCACCCTGCACAGCAGAAACCGCCCTGCGCCGTGCGGCAATGCTTTATCAGAGTGGCGCTCTTGAAGGTCGTCGCGTGCTGTTGATCGGTGATGATGATTCAGTTTCCGTCGCCTGCGCCCTGCTTGGCAAACTGGTGGCATCCCGGCCATTGGCGCGTCGCATCATGGTGCTGGATATCGATCCCAAGCGCCTCTCCTTCATCCGCGATTGCGCCTCACAACATGAGATGGAAATCGAAACCCTCGAACATGATTTGCGCCAACCCCTGCCTGCAGAACTCTGCGGTGCCTTCGATACATTTATCACCGACCCGCCCTATACGTTGGACGGTGCTAAACTGTTTCTCACCCGTGGCATCGAGAGCATCGAAGCCGGACGCGGCCAAGCCATGTTTTCATTTGGCCATACGGCACCCTCCCAGCGCATTGCCTTGCAAGCCACCATGGCTGAATTGGGCCTTGCCATCACGGCGCTTCATCCCGGCTTCAATAGCTATTCCGGTGCTGCGATTTTGGGATCCACCAGTGAACTCTATGAATTGCAGGTACATGCCATGGCAAAGGCAAGTGAAGCCTGGACAGGCCCGCTTTACACCGCCGAAGCCAACCCCAAACAATCGCAATACCGTTGCCTGTCTTGTTCGCGGAAATGGACCTTGGGAGTGAAATCAGTGCCAGCAACCATCACTGAATTGAAAGACAAGGGTTGTCCCAACTGTGGTGGGACGAAATTTGATCGGGTGGCTGGAAAAAAGTGATTGCGAAAATTGCACCAGTTTCCCCACCTCCGTCGCTTCGCGCCACCTCCTCCCCGATGAAGAATCGGGTTGGAGGGCATTGAGCGAATGCCGGTAATCAAACCACACCCTCCAACCCGCGCCTTTCGCGGGGAGGAGGTGCCCGACTGCGTCCGCCGAAGCTACTTAGCGAAGGTGGAAGGGCGGAGGTGGGGACACGCGCTGGCTCGCTACCCCATCGCCTGCGCCGCAATATGCCGCTTTATCCGGTGGCGCACTACGTCGCCATCCGGGCACAAGCGTTGTACCAGCACATCAATCACCCCATCAGCGGACATGTCGGTATTGCACAACAGCGTATCGATACAGAGCAATTTATATTCAGGCCATGTTGTCAACACCAGATGCGACTCCGCCAGAAAAATCCCAATGGTCAGGCCATGGGGCACATAGCGCACCGTGGTCTCACCGATAATGGTGGCACCCACAGAAGCCACGGCATCATGCCCCGCCAGCAGCAAGGCATCAGCATCATTGATCAGGTCATTGCAGCCATAGGCATCTGCCATTACTTGCGTCATTAACATCAGGTCTATACTTTCTTCAGCAAGCGGTCGCGCGTCGTTGACACGGCATTGGCATGGGCGTCAAAGCCCTCATAGGTCGCCAGTACATGGGCATGTTTGGCGAGTTCCGGGTAGCCCCGGCTGGTGACATAGGCGATGGAATTGCGCTTGATGAAATCAAACACCGAGACTGCCGAAGCCGTGCGGGCCCAACCACTGGTCGGCAGCACATGGTCAGGCCCCACAACATAATTGCCAAGCGTCGTGGGGGTATGTTCACCCAGCAATATCTCTCCAGCATTTTCCAATCGGCCGAGATAGGCAAACGGTTCCTTGGACAAGACTTCCAGATGCTCCGGTGCATATTCATTGCAAAAGGCGATGGCATCTTCTTCGTCTCGTGCCAGCACAATGCCACCCATGGCCCCACTCAAGACGGCTGAGGAATATTCAACACGCTGGGCACCCATCTGTTTCCAATAACCGGGGATGGCTGCCAGCGCCTCTTCGGCTACACGGCGGCTCCATGTGACCAGATAGGCTGAACTGTCCGGCCCGTGTTCGGCTTCCACGAGCAGGTCAAGTCCAGCCAGCGCACCGTCAACCGTTTCATCGGCAAAGACAATCACTTCGCTGGGGCCTGCGGGCGAACCCGTATCGAGGAGATGCGACACCTGCCGTTTGGCAGCTGCAACCCAAGGACTGCCGGGGCCCACAACCTTGGCCACCTTGGCAATTGTCGCGGTGCCATAGGCCACCGCAGCAATGCCTTGGGCTCCACCAGCTTTATAAACTTTCGCAACACCTGCCATGCGGGCTGCGACCAGTGTTGCATCATCGATACGGCCATCTGGACCGGGTGGCGTGATGATGCAAATGTCCTTGACGCCCGCAACTGTTGCCGGAATGGTGGTCATCAACGCCACTGATGGAAACGCTCCCTTGCCGCGTGGCACATAACAGGCGAGCGACGGTATGGGTCTTGAACGATCACCGGCAAAAACACCGGGCCGGATTTCATTCAGCCACATCTCCTCCGGCATTTGCGCTTCATGAAATTTGCGAATGGAGTGGGCTGCAAATTCCATGGCCTCGCGGACCTCGGGGGCCAGGGATTTTTCTGCGCGATCAAAATCAGCTGGCGTGGCGGCGATTTCGTGGGCCTGCACGGGGGCCTTGTCGAACAGTCGGGCAAACCGCGCTAGCGCTTCGTCACCTTCCTGGCGAACTGCATCAATGATCGGCCTGACCTTGGCCTCGAAATCCGCCAGGTTGGTTTCGGTGCGCTGCTGAAGTTGCAAGCGCTGGGCAGCTGATAGTTTTGCCAATTCGTGGAAATTGATCCTGGCAGTCATGGGAAGTCCATCTGTTGGAATGAGGTCACGTTGCGCCCCTATACAACGGGCTTGCACGGCCCTGCTAGTAGTTTGCTGGGGCTTCGGTTTTTACTGTGGCGCACCCTTCGAGGCTCGCAAGGGCTCGCACCTCAGGGTGAGGTTATGTAGGTGAATCCCTCATGCTGAGGTGCCGCGCCTTCGCGGCCTCGAAGCATGCGCAACACAACAGGTTTTTGAAACATCAAATTATCGCCGTTTCAACATAGGGCTCGTTTCGCACAATCCGTTCATAATGAAACGGCGAGAGATCAAGTGTCCGATATGCGCCGTAGGTCAGCCATTCCGCCGTGCCGCGTCCCATGGCTGGAGACTGCTGCAAACCATGGCCGGAAAATCCATTGAGGAAAATGAAATTCTTGACGTGCGGGTGTGGACCTGTGATGGCGTTTTGGTCCAGCACATTATAGTCATATTGCCCCACCCATTCGCGGGTGACTTTCACTGATTCAAATTGTGGAATGCGTGTGGCGATGACGGGCCAGACATGATCCTCCCACAGGTGATGATCCATGGTGAAGTCTTCAGGATCAGCCGCCGGATCAATATCGGCATGACCGCCGCCCATATAGGTGCCACCACCGTTTTCCCGCACATGCACGCCCGAAGGGTCAATGGTCAGCGGCAAGTCAACGGCAATCGGGTTCTCGGCTTTGAAAATCCACGTGTAGCGCTTGCGCGGCTCGATCGGCAGGCTGATTCCCGCCATGGCCGCAGTTCTGGCACCGCGTGTTCCCGAAGCATTCACAACCTGCCCGCAGGCAATCGATTCGCCGGACTTCAACACAACATTGTCAATTCTGTCGCCACGATCATTCTTTTGCAGGGCCACTACTTCATTGCTGACATATTCCACACCGCGTTCACGGGCGATGCGCCGCCACCAATCAAACATGGTGTAGCCATCAAAATAACCTTCATTCACAAGATTGATGCTGCCGAGCACCAGATCATCCACATTGTAAAACGGATATCGCGCTTTGATCTCTTCAGGTGACAATAATTGAGTGGCAGCGCCGGCTGACACTTGCAGTTTTTGATTGACCCGCAGTACGTCGGCGAATTTTTGGTCATCCGCCAGATAGAGATAGCCAAAGTTGCGGATGGGAATTTCCGGCACCCGTTCATCACTGCCCATATGGCGACGCAAATTCTGCACAAAATCACCCCCGAACTGTGAAATGCTGATGTTCAGTTTGGTTGAGAACTGCTGGCGGATGCAGGAGTTGGACAGGGCGGTTGCGGATTTCTCATAAGTCGAGTCTTTTTCAACAACCAACACAGACCCCTTGAAATCCGGATTTTCCGTGAGGAACCAGGCCGTTGAAGACCCCATGATGGCCCCGCCAATAATCACAACGTCATAGGAAGTTTTGAGTGGCGTGCTGTTCAGCACCTTGACCGCCATGATTTGGAAATCCTTTGGTGAATGCTGGTCGCGCCTGATTACATCACCGCGCCAATATACCAAGGCACATATTCATTCTCGCCATAACCCAGTTCTTCCGATTTGGTTTTATGGCCTGACGCGGTTTTCAACATCAGGTCGAAAATCTGTTGGCCCTTGCTTTCCAGCGACACGCCTTCAATCACATCGCCGCAATTGATATCCATGTCTTCAATCATCTGGTTGTAGATCGTGGTGTTGGTGGCAAGTTTGATCGAAGGGCAGGGCTTATTGCCATAGGCGCTTCCCCTACCCGTGGTGAAGCACATGAGATTGGCCCCGCCGGCAACCTGGCCTGTAGCCCCTACAGGGTCATATCCCGGTGTATCCATGAACACGAAACCCTTGGCGGTGACGGGATCAGCATAATTGTAAACCGCTTGCAAAGTCGTGGTGCCACCCTTGGCCGCAGCGCCCAATGATTTTTCCAGAATGGTGGTGAGGCCCCCCAACTTGTTGCCGGGCGAGGGATTATTGTTCATTTCCATGTTGTTGCGCTTGGTGTAATCTTCCCACCACTTGATGATGCCGACAAGTTTTTCGCCCACCTCTTTGGTGGCGGCACGGCGCGTCAACAAATGTTCAGCACCATAAATCTCAGGCGTTTCAGACAAAATTCCGGTGCCACCTTGTTTCACCAGAATATCAACAGCCGCACCCAGCGCCGGATTGGCGGTGATGCCGGAATAGCCATCGGAGCCACCACATTGCAGGGCCACGATCAAATCCGAAGCCAGACAGGTTTCTCGCTTGACGTTATTCACCGCACCCAGCATTTCCCTGATATATTCCACACCCTTCTCAACCGTTTTGCGGGTGCCGCCGGTTTCCTGAATCGTCATTGTACGGAACAATTCGCCTTCTTCCACCTTGTAGGCTTCCTTGAAACGCGGAATTTGGAACCCTTCACAGCCCAGTCCCACCATCATCACACCCCCCATGTTGGGATTGGTGGCATAGCCCCAGGCCGTGCGCTTGAAGGTATCAAAGATCACGCCGCGATAATCGATGACACAGCCATTGTCCTGGGTCAGCGCGATGACGCCATCAATGTTGGGGTAATCCTTGAGCAAGCCTGAGCGCTCAACTTCCCGGGCAATATGGGCGGCCACGGTGGCCGAGCAATTCACCGACGTCATGATGCCGATATAGTTGCGCGTACCCACCTTGCCGTGCTTGCGACGAAAGCCCTGGAAAGTGGCGCGTTCTACTTCTGGCAAAAGCGGTTCGTGTTTTGCGGCCTGTGCAAACGCATAGTCATGGGCCAGTTCACCCATGACGACATTGTGCTCGTGCACCCAGTCTCCGGCTTCAATATTGCTGCTGGCAAAACCAATGATCTGTCCAAATTTCCTGATCGGCGTTCCCGCAACAATGGCGGTCGAGGCCATTTTATGTCCGCGCATCACCTTTGCACGGGTCACCACGCCCTCAAATGTAGTTTCTCCCTTTTCGACAATGCGGGTCGTCACCAGAACATTATCGGCGGCATTCAGGCGTATCATTGAGGGAGGGGACATCTGGCTCTTGCTCTTTGGCTGGGGATGTTGATAACTGATATAACAGTTCCATAGACCTTACCCCCCCTCCAAAACAACAACAACGTCACAGGATCAACAATGAAAAAGCGCCGCTTCAAAGCTCCTTCTGGTGCAGAAATCAGCTTCACCGAACTGGGCTTTGGCGCAGCTCCCTTGGGCAATCTTTACCGGGCCCACAGCAATGCCGAGGCACTGGCCACCATGGAATCAGCTTGGAAGCTGGGCATTCGCTACTATGATACGGCACCGCTGTATGGCCTTGGCCTGTCAGAAACCCGCCTCAACAATTTTCTCAAAGGCAAGAAGCGCAGCGACTATGTGGTGTCCACCAAAGTTGGACGCCTGATGGATGTCTGCAAACCTTCCGAGCGAACAGCCATCGGCAAATTTTTCGACACACCTTCGCGCCGCGAACGCTTCGACTATAGCTATGATGGCTTCATGCGCTCGTTCGAGTTTTCATTCGAGCGTTTGGGACTGGACAGCATCGACATTCTGCTGGTGCATGATTGCGATATCTTCACCCATGGCTCGAAAGCCGCCAGTGACGCCCACATCAAGACGGTGATAAAAAGCGGCTACAAGGCCTTGCAAAAATTGCGCGATGAAAAGGTCATCAAGGCGTTTGGGGCTGGCGTCAATGAATGGCAGGTCTGCCAGACGCTGGCCGAGCAAGGTGATTTTGACCTGTTCCTGCTGGCGGGCCGCTATACACTGCTGGAGCAGGAGCAATCCCTGAACTCGTTCCTGCCGCTCTGCGAAAAACGCGGCATCGGCATTCTTCTGGGCGGGCCTTACAACTCCGGCATCCTGGCGACAGGACCAAAGAAGGGGGCTTTCTACAATTATGATCCAGCCCCGAAACATGTCCTGGAACGCGTGGCCAAAATCGAGGCCGTGTGCAAGGCCCATAAAGTGAAACTACCGGAAGCGGCCTTGCGCTTCCCGTTGACGCATCCTTCCGTGATTTCGGTTTTGCCCGGTGCTGTCAGCCCCAAGGAAGTGGCACAGAACGTGGCTACCTTGAGTGCCAAGATTCCAAAGGCCCTGTGGAAGCAATTGAAATCCGAAGGCCTGCTTGACTCCCGTGCGCCAACACCATGAAAATTGATTCCCACCAACATTTTTGGAATCCCACCCGTGGCGACTATGGCTGGATGGACAGTGAAGGTGCAAAGCCCCTGCGCCGTCCCATCCTGCCCAAAGACTTCGAATCCCATCGCAAAGCCTTTGCCATTGATAAAACGGTTCTGGTGCAAGCCGCTCCCACCGTCAACGAAACTGAATACATGCTGGGCATCGCCGATACGTCAGGGTTTGTGGCGAAAGTTGTGGGCTGGGTGGATTTTGAGAATCGCGATGACCTCAAACATTTGGCGCGGCTGGCCAAGCATCCCAAATTTTCTGGTGTGCGTCCGATGATCCAGGACTTGGCCGATCCCCTGTGGATGCATCGCCGGGACGTGCAGTGGGCCTTTGCCGCCATCA
>JANOVS010000159.1:0-2734 GCA_031417515.1 Hyphomicrobiales bacterium | reverse complement strand
CCGGTCGGCGAAGTGACCACGCCGATCACGCGAGGCAGGAACGGCAAGGGTCGCTTGCGGGCCGGATCGAACAGCCCCTCGGCCTCGAGCCGCGCCTTGAGCTTGGCCAGCAGCGCGAGCAATGCCCCCTCGCCCGCGATCACCATCCGTTCGATCACTATCTGGTAGGTCGAACGGCCCGGATACGTCGTCAGCTTGCCGCTGGCGACGACTTCGATCCCGTCCTCGGGCACGAACCCCAGCCGCGCCGCGCCGCCGCGCCACATCACCCCGTCAATCCGCGCGTTCTCGTCCTTGAGCGACAGGTAAAGGTGGCCTGAGGCGGCGCGCTTGACCCCAGAAAGCTCGCCCTTGATCCGGACAAAGCCGAAGCGGTCCTCGACCGTGCGCTTGAGCGCGGCGGAAATCTCGCTGACTGAGAGCGCGGCAGCGTTGTCGCCAGCGGTCTCCTTCGCTACCAGCGCGCCGGTGTCAGCATTGGCATCGGAATCGGGGTAATCGGGCATGAACATCCTGCTGCTGGGCTCGGGCGGGCGCGAACATGCGCTGGCGTGGAAGCTGGCGCAATCCCGGCGGACCACGAAATTGTTCGCCAGCCCCGGCAATCCCGGGATCGCCGAATATGCCGAGCTGGTCGCGCTCGATGCCACGGATCATGGGGCGGTAGTTGCATTTTGCGAGGCCGAGCGGATCGGGCTAGTGGTGATTGGCCCCGAAGCGCCGCTGGTCGATGGGCTCGCAGATAGCCTACGGGCTGAGGGAATAGCAGTGTTCGGACCGAGCAAGGCTGCCTCCCAGCTCGAAGGCAGCAAGGCTTTTACCAAGGAGCTGTGTGACCGGCACAACATACCTACCGCCGGATATCAGCGCGTCACCACCGCTGCGCAGGGTCATGCCGCGTTAGCCGAGTTCGGCTTGCCCGTCGTGATCAAAGCCGACGGGCTGGCGGCCGGCAAAGGCGTGACTGTCGCGATGACTGCGTCCGAAGCCGCAGCTGCCGTCGACGAGATTTTCTCAGGGCGCTTTGGTGCCGCCGGGGCCGAGGCAGTGATCGAGGAGTTCCTTGAAGGCGAAGAGGCCAGCCTGTTCGTGCTGACCGACGGGCATACCTTTGTGCCGATCGGTTCGGCGCAGGATCACAAGCGGGTCGGCGATGGTGACACCGGCCCCAACACTGGCGGGATGGGGGCTTATAGCCCGGCGCGGGTGCTGACCCCCTTGCTCGAGGCCGAGGCGCTCGCGCGGATCGTTGCGCCAACGGTGCGCGGGATGGCGGCCGAGGGTATGCCCTATTCAGGCGTGCTTTACGCCGGGCTGATGCTGACATCGGACGGGGTCAAACTGATCGAATACAACGCCCGCTTCGGCGACCCCGAATGTCAGGTGCTGATGCTGCGGCTTGAAGACGATCTGGCCGAACTGCTGCTGGCCTGCGCCGAGAACCGCCTCGCCGCATTGCCGCCGCCGCGCTTGTCAGCCGATATCGCCCTGACGGTGGTAATAGCGGCGAAGGGTTATCCCGATGCTCCAATCCGGGGCGGCACCATCGCCGGAATCGCCAGCGCCGAAGCAAACGGCGCGAAGGTTTTCCACGCTGGAACTGCGTTGAGCGCCGGAAATCTGGTGGCGAACGGGGGGCGGGTGCTCAATGTAACGGCACGCGGTGCGAGCGTGCGCGCGGCCCGCGACCAAGCCTACACGGCGGTTGCGGCAATCAGTTTCGCCGATGGCTTCCACCGAACTGATATCGGTTGGCGAGAAATTATGCGCGAGACCCAAAACGCCGATTGATTTTTACGCCGTGCCAGACAAAAGCGCATGAAACGGTCGCGCTAAAGCTTAGAAACGAAACGCTCGTCGTAGCTCGGCGTGAGGAGTGCCACCGGCCGTGAAGATTACCCTGGTTGAAACGGGCCGCCCCGAGCTTGCGCCGTGGCTGATTGGCTATGTCGGAGGCGAGATCGCTGCCGGATCGGGGCTGACCCGCCGGGTTATTCCAGCGCGCCCCAATTGCTTTGTCCAGATTATCCTCTCGGGTCATCACGCGATGGCCGATGTCGAGCGCAAGACACGCCAGGAAGCGCCAGTCGCCGGGCTGTTCGGGCCGCTCACCCATTACCACTACGATATGGAAATCCCGGGCGAATTGCGGACCTTTTCAGTGCGGCTGCAGCCAGCGGCGGCCAGCCAGTTATTTGGGATCGATCCGGGTGGGCTGGTCGATACCTTTCGTCCGCTAGCCTTGCCGCTCGGCCTGCTCGAAGCGCTCCGCGCCGCACCGGATTTTGCCGCGATGGCGGTGCTGGTCGACGATTGGTTGGTTCAGCTCGCCAAGGGTAAGCGCGGCACCGATGCCGTTACCCGCGCGGCCAACCATTTGCGCCATGCCCGCGGGATCGTCAGCGTGCAGGAATTGGCCGATGAAGCCGGGCTCTCGCTGCGGCAGTTCCAGCGGCGGTTTCAGGCACTAACCGGGCTCAACCCGAAGCATTACGCTCGCCTCTGCCGGATCGGGCAGGCGGTCCACCGAAAGGAGCTGGAGCCCAGCGCTTCTTGGACCGATCTGGCGCTCGAATGTGGCTATGCCGACCAATCGCATTTCATCCGCGATTTCAAGGCACTGACCGGCATCGTCCCGCGCAATTTCCTGCGTGGGCAGACTCCGCTGCTGCGCGAGCCCAAGTGGGCCGGTTAGGCCAAGGCAGCTTCGGCTTTGACAAGTAGCGGCAGGATT
>JANOVS010000158.1:0-1508 GCA_031417515.1 Hyphomicrobiales bacterium | reverse complement strand
AAGGGACAATGTAGGCGTCCTGTCCCTTCTCCACGCCTTCGTGGAGAAGGTGCCCCAAAGGGGCGGATGAGGTCCCTTTCTAAAACGCACCCCGCCTTGCGGCGCGCCAGATGATCCATTGGCGGCGGAGGGGGCCGATTGATCTGTTGGTTTCTGATTTCTTGAGCGCTGCTGATGTAATCGCCACGTGCAAAAATGCTGGCAGGGCGGGAGCGCTGATCGTGGGCAGCAATTTGAGGGCTTCTTGCAGTCGTTTCTCAGCGTGCAGTCGCAAGCTGCTGATTTCCATGTCTTTTGGAACAAATGCTTTACGTTGCGGCTGGTAGGACAGGATTTCGGCGATGCCATAGGCAACACCGGCGAGACCGGCAGCTTCACTGGATTGTTGTGCGGCATCGCCTGCAAGTATTTGGGCCGACATCTGGATGAGGGCGGATTGGGTTTCACCCAGATAGCCTTCGAGATCCTGCAGGCTGGGGATCACGTCGTCATAAAGTTCTACCGTGCGGGCTTTGACAAGATTTTCCAAAGGGGCTTTGGGTAACTGGGCTGCCGTGATGGCCTTTGCCAGACCGATGGCAACGGGATGGTCCTGGGGGTGGCCTGCAAAAATTCCATCCAGCGTGTCCAGCCACCATTGAAAACGGATTTCACCGATTTGCGGATCGCTTACCAACCCCGGAATGCGCGTCAGTTCGGCGTTAAAGGCGAGAAGTGCGTGTAGGTGTTCTTGCTTGTCTGGTGAGGCAAACAGGCTGGCGAGATAGCGATCCCGGTCATGGACCCGCACCAATTCGCGGCAATGATCAACGGTTTCGTTCACGGCACAGCTATAATCAATGCCGCAACGCGGCGCTCTTCATCGCGGAGAATGTTATAAGTTCGAACAGCAGCGTTAGTGTTCATTGTGTCGACGTTGATTTTGGCTTCGGCAAATAGTTTGGCCAAGGCTGGTGGCAAGTGCAACATTTCCGTGCCGGTTCCCACCAACAGAAAATCAATTTGGGTCTTTTCTGCCAAAACGGCATCGGTGTCTGTTGCAGAAATTTCATCCAGCAAAGTTGCATCACAAGCCCTTATGCCGCTGGGCAATATCAAAATGGAACCGTGATGCGACATCTCGCCAAAACGAAAGCCGCCATTGCCGAAACTGTCGATCAAATGGCGGCCTGGAAGAAATTTCATGTAAAACCTTGGCGGTTCGGTTACGGGCGCTCAATACCTTTGTTGCGGCTGCCATCGGCTGTCCAATCCCGCTTCATGCCCAACAACGTGAGGATGGGAGCGGCGACAAAGATCGACGAGTAAGTGCCGACGAAAACACCCCAGATCATGGCGAAGGCAAAGCCACGAATGACTTCGCCGCCTAAAACGTAAAGCGATGTGAGTGCAATCAGTGTGCACACTGATGTGAGCAAGGTGCGCGGCAAAACCGAGTTGAGGGAGAAATCGAGCAGGTCTGGGAAGTTCATGGTTTTGTATTTGCGCAGGAATTCGCGGATACGGTC
>JANOVS010000157.1:0-18513 GCA_031417515.1 Hyphomicrobiales bacterium | reverse complement strand
TGGTGGATGGCCTTGCCGCCTATGAAGGCAAGTGGGTTGGCATTCCCTTCGACATTCCGATCATGACGACGATGTACCGCAAGGACATTCTTGAAAAGCACAAGATCGCCCCGCCAAACACCGTCGAAGAATTTGTGGCCGCCGCGAAGGCGATCACCGAACTCGAAAAGGCCAACGGCATGTATGGCACGGGCTTGCAAGCCAAGTCCGGCCACTATTCGCTGAATTGCGACTGGACCCAGGTTGTCTGGAACGAAGGTGGTTCGATATTCACCAAGGACAAGAAATTCTCTGGCAATGATGAAGCAGCCGTGCGCGGCCTCAAGACCTATCAGGAACTGCTCACCTACTCGCCGCCGGAATCCACCAACTCCACTTGGGATGGTCAGGGGCAGATGATGGTCTCCGGCCAAGTCGCCCTCATTAATTCCTGGGATGAATTTATGCCCGGTCTTGACGCCGACAGTTCGAAGGTCAAGGGTCTGTGGGAAGCCAAGCGCCCGATCCAGGGCAAGGCTTTGCGTTCCGTTGCGGATGCTGGTTTTGGTGAAATTCCAAACTGGGGCCACCAGGGCGGTTCGATCCTCGGCCTGTCGAAATATTCCAAGAACATCGATGCGGCATGGATATTCATGCAATGGGCTTGTTCAAAGGATATCATGACACGCTGCACATTGGGCGGTGGTTTTGCGCCGATGCGTCTTTCTTCGTTCGCCGACGAACGCGTGAAGGCCAAGGCGGTTGTCGGTCCCGGTACCACGCGCCACTTGCCCGTGGTTCTCGAAACCATCAACAACGACATGGCATCGGAACCCGACATGCCCCTGTGGGCCGGTTTCTCCAACAACGAAATTCCAGTCAATCTCGGCAAGTTGCTGACCGGCCAGGATTTCGGTGGCGATGCCAAAAAGTGCATGGACACCATTGCAGCATCCATTGACGCTGCCGTGACCGAAGCCGGTTTGGGCTGATAGAAAAAGTTTGCGCCCATCCCCTAGGGTGGGCGCATTCACTCGCAGTTACAATTGTCCTCCCCGCAAATGGAGAGGCTATCGCATATGGCTACCAAAGGGACCTCATCCGTCTCGGGCTTCGCCCGATCCACCTTCTCCATCTGCGATGGAGAAGGGACAGCTTGTGATGTCGTCCCTTCTCCACGTCTTCGTGGAGAAGGTGCCCCCCAAGATTTGATTTGGGGGGCGGATGAGGTCCCTTTGGCCACAAGCGATGTCCCCGCCCAATTTCCACCTCCACGAAACAAACCATGAAACCTGATCTCGTCATCGGCATCGACCAGTCCACGACGGCGACAAAGGCGATGGCTTTTGACGGGCGTGGCCATATCGTGGCTGAAGGCAGGGCCAGTGTGCCACTTTCCAATCCGCAAATGGGTTGGTTTGAACAGGAAGTGGCAGACTGGACGGGGTCGGTGGAAAAAGCGCTGTTGCAGCTCACCCGCAAGATTTCCAAGTCGCGCATCGCCGCCGTATCGATTTCCAACCAGCGCGAAAGCTTCGCCCAATTTGACAGCCAGAACAGCCCGTTGCGGCCCGGAACCCTGTGGCTGGATGAACGGGCTCATGTAGAGGTTCAAGAGATTGCTGCCGAAGTGGGTTTGCAAAAGCTGCATGAGATATCCGGCATTCCCAATGACATCACACCCTGCCGCACCCGTTGCCGCTGGCTTTCCAAACATGAAAAAAGCTTATGGAAAAAAACCGCCAAAACCGCTGAGGTGCATGGCGTCATCACGCATTTTCTGACGGGGGAATGGAAGACGTCCACCTCGTCGGCCAGCCCGATGGGTGTGCTGGATGCCAAGACTTATGATTGGTCTGATGACCTCATGGTCGCCGCGAGATTGCGGCGCGATATGTTGCCCCAGTTGGTCCGTTCAGGCGAAGTCATGGGCACGGTCACGCTTGAGGCTGCCAAGCGCACAGGCCTGCCCGCTGGAACAGCCGTTGTGGCGGGCGGTGGCGACGGACAATGTGCCGGGGCTGGAGCCAATACATTTCTGAAAGGCCGGGCCTATCTCAATCTCGGCACCGCCGCGGTTTCCGGAAGTTATGGCGAGACCTATGCCCATGACCCGGCGTTTCGCAGCCTGGTTGCAGTTGGTGAAAAGGGCTATAGTTTTGAAACCGCCATCCGCACCGGCACCTATCTCGTCACATGGCTGGTGGAGCGGATGTTCCACCAGAACCCCGCCAAGAATCCTGGCATTCTGGCTGAGCTTGAAGCAGAGGCTGCGGCCGTTCCCATTGGTTCGCGGGGACTTGTGCTCCTGCCGTATTTTTCCGGCATCATGACGCCCTATTGGGACACCGACGGACGCGGCGTGCTGGCGGGGCTTTCGGGCAGTCATACGCGGGGCGACATTTACCGGGCCCTGCTGGAAGGCATAGCGCTTGAACAGGCGATGATGACCAACCGGGTGGCTGCTGTCACATCGCCCATTGATCATTTCGCCATTGTCGGCGGGGGATCGAAATCTGACCTGTGGTGCCAGATCGTTGCCGATGCATCGGGCCGTGATGTGAAGCGGCTGGAAACGCCGGAAGCTTCGGCGCTGGGGGCCGCCATGGCGGCGGCCAAGGGTGCGGGATGGTATGCATCATTGCCCGAAGCCGCGTCAGCCATGAGCGGCAAACCGATGAAAACATTCCGTCCACGGACGAAACAGGCGAAGGCCTATGCCGAGTTGCTGAGCATCTATCAGGAACTCTGGCCAAAGATGAATGTCTGGAATGCCAAGTTGCAGGACTTCGCCCGGAGGCAAGGCTGATGAAGGACTGGAACTCGTTGTTGCGGGAGGTGATTGCAGGTGACTGGCGCGATCCCGATTCGGGTCAAGCCGTTTCAGTGCCATTCGAAACCATCCGGATTGAGGAAACCCTTGAGGGAGGTGCGGCTGATCTGGTTGCACCCCTGAAACTGGGGCGCAAGATTGCCGTAGTCTCCGACACCAACACGGTGGAGGCCATGGGGCGGCGCGTCGCCAAGGAGTTGAAGGGCTGGGCTTCGGTTGAAGAAATTGTGTTTCCCGGCAACACCCATTGTGATGAACCCACCATTGCCCTGATGCAGGAAAGGACCCGGTATTGTGAGGCTTGCGTTGTCGTCGGCTCCGGCTCGCTTTCCGATACGGTGAAATTTGCCACCTTCAAGGATGGTCGCAAGTATGCCAGCTTTGCCACGGCGGCCTCGATGAATGGTTATGGGGCGGGGACGGCTTCCGTGACCTTGGCCAATGGCTACAAGACCAGTGTGGCATCGCATGCGCCACGCGGTGTGTTCATTGATCTCAGCGCCAGTGCCGCAGCACCCACATGGTTGTCGGCTGCGGGCTTGGGTGACAGTCTTTGCCGGCCGATTGCGCAGGTTGAATGGTGGGCGGCGCACCGGCTGTTTGACACGACTTACAGCACCACGCCGTTTGAGCTTTTCAAGGTGGAAAAAGATGAAGAGAAGATGTGCCAGATGGCGCCTGATATTGCCAAACATTCGATTGAGGCGAACGGCTATCTCTACCGGGTGATGATGCTGGCGAGTTTTGGCAACAACTTGATCGGCACGTCCCATTCCGGCTCCATGGGCGAACACCAGGTCTCCCATTGGATCGACATGTTTGCAGGTGCAGCTCATCCCGGCACGACACATGGCCAACAAGTGGGCGTGGCATCGATTGCCTTGGCGCGGCTGCATCGGCAATTGTTTGCCCTCGACAAGCCGCCGCAGATCAGGCCCACACAAATTTCCGAAAATGATTTTGCCAGACGTTATGGCGCAGGCATTGGCGAGATGATGTTCGGCGAGGCCAAAAAAAAGGCCCATGATGTGACAAGTGCGGCTGCTCTCAATCGCAGACTTGATGAAATCTGGCCGGAGCTTCGCCATGAATGTTTGGCCATGATGATGGCGCCTGAGGAAATTGCACGACTGATTTCAGCGGCGGGCGGGCCGGTATCGGCGACCGAACTGGGTTTGCCGCGCAACATCTGGCGCGATGCCATGAAACATGCAAGGGATGTGCGCAATCGCTGGTCTTTTCTTGATCTTGCAGATGATGCAGGATTGCTCGATGATTTTCTAAATGACGATCCGCAATAGGGGACGGGACAACTGGCATGGCATCGGTAGAATTCAAAAACATCAGCAAGGCCTATGGCGATGTGAAGGTTATTCATGGGGTCAACCTCAAGATTGACGATGGCTCGTTCGTGGTGTTTCTCGGGCCTTCGGGCTGTGGCAAGTCCACGTTGCTGCGGATGATTGCCGGACTGGAAAAAGTCACGGGCGGTGATGTTGAGATTGCTGGCCACCGGGTGAATGACAAGCACCCGAAAGACCGCAACATCGCCATGGTGTTCCAGAACTATGCGCTCTATGCCCATATGAATGTTCGGGATAACATGTGTTTCTCAATGACACTGGCCAAACGACCACAAAGCGAAATCGACGAGAAAGTCGGCTGGGCGGCGCGCATTCTCAATCTTGAACCCTATCTCAAGCGTTACCCCCGCGAACTCTCGGGTGGCCAACGCCAGCGGGTGGCCATGGGACGGGCGATTGTGCGTGATCCGGCAGTGTTTCTGTTTGATGAACCCTTGTCAAATCTTGATGCGAAACTGCGCGTGCAGATGCGCACGGAAATCAAGGAACTGCATGAGCGGCTGAAAACCACAACCGTCTATGTGACCCATGACCAGATCGAAGCCATGACCATGGCGGACCAAATCGTCATCCTGAAAGACGGCGTGATCGAGCAGCAAGGCACGCCGATGGACGTTTATGACTTTCCCAACAATCTGTTTGTTGCCTCGTTTATTGGCTCGCCCTCAATGAATTTGTTGAAGGGCACCGTTGAAGAAAAATCTGTTGTCACGGCTTCGGGTGTGAAGTTGCCGCTGCCTGCCAGACATGGCGCAAAGAATGGGCAAGCTGTGGTCTATGGTATTCGTCCCGAGCATCTTGAGGCTGGCCAGGGTTTTGCCACCAAGGTATCTGTAACTGAACCGACTGGCCCCGAAATCCATGTCTATGCTGATGCCGGTGAAGATGAAATCTGTGCGGTGCTGCGCGAGCGCCTGGATGTGAAGCGCGGCATGACGCTTGAACTGGCGCCGCGTTTGGACAAGGTGCATTTGTTTGATGCGGCCAGTGGTGTCGTCATCCGATGACGACGGTTGTGATTTTGGGAGCGGGCGTCATGGGATCGGCCATGGTCCTGCCGTTTTCTGACAAGGGCATGAAGGTGAGGCTGGTGGGCACACATCTTGATGATGCGATCATCGACAGCATCAAGGGCAATGGCAGGCATCCCAAATTGAACATCACAATGCCCGAATCTGTTGAGGCCTTTCACCATGGCCAGTTGGGTTTGGCACTTGCAGATGATACGGATTTCATCTTGCTGGGCGTGTCGTCGGTAGGGGTCGGCTGGGCTATCGAACAGCTTGCTGGGGTTTTGAAAAAACCTGTGCCCGCTGTGATGATCACCAAGGGCATGAAGCCGGAACCCGACACCTTGCGGGCCTTGCCTGACGTGGTGGCAGAGGGGCTGAAAGTGCGGTTGGGATTTGATGTGCCAGTTGCTGGAATTGCAGGCCCCTGTATTGCCGGAGAACTGGCGGCGCGGCGACCAACGGGAACGGTTATTGTGTCGCGTGATCTGGCCTTGGCGCAGGATTTTTCCAAAATTTTTGCGGGCGATTATTATCATCCCCGGGCCTCCGATGACATGATGGGGGTGGAAGTCTGCGCGGCCTTCAAGAATTTTTTTGCCATCACTGTGGGCTGGGCCCATGGGAGGCAGGAGGTTTTGGCGGAGACGGAGAACAAGGCGCGCAACAACAATGCAGCAGCGATTTTATTTGACCAGTCGGTGCGCGAGTTGATGGTGTTGACGATGGCTTTGGGAGGGCGTGCCGACAGTGTGTGGGGCATGCCGGGGGTGGGCGATCTCTATGTCACCTGCCAGGCCGGGCGAAATTCAAGATTGGGCCATGCCTTGGGTCGAGGTCTCTCCTATGCGGAAGCCAAGGCCGGACCAATGAAAGACGAAACCGTTGAAGGGGCCGAACTTGGCATCGCCGTGGCGGGTTCCTTGCGGGCCATGGTGGCGAATGGAACAATTTCTGCTGTCCGCATTCCGTTGACCCTCGCTCTTTTGGCGACACTGACCGAGGGTGTCGCCTTCACGCCGGATTGGTCGGCGTTTCATTTGGAGCAGAGCAACGGATGGTCAAATATATCCAACTCTCCCAACGACCACGACTCCCCAATGTTGTCATCACCGCACTTGTTGCGGTGATCCATTGTTCACCAGGAGTAGCGCTACGACCAGATATCGCGCATATGTCGGCCATGGATCACCGCAACAAGTGCGGTGATGACAACCTTGGGGGGCTGTTCCTTGACTGTACAGCAGTTCAACCATACTGGAGTAAAAGTGCTTGGTGAATTGGGTTGATTTGACCATTCGACACTCTAGGCCATGGCCTCGCCATGACTGAAGCTGTTCTCGGTATTGATATCGGTACATCAGGTGTTCGCATCGCAGCGCGGGGACGTGATGGCGATTTGCTGGCAGTGGCTTCGGCGGCGTTACAAGTTCATTTTGGAAATCTGCAAGACCCAGACCTGTGGTGGCAGGCTGTAGCGGCGGCGTTCGCAGTGCTGGATTTGCAGGGCATCAAAATTCTTGCTCTGTCGATTGATGGCACATCGGGAACCATCCTGCAGATAGATGGCGCGGGAAAGCCACTGGCTTTGGCCTCCATGTATAATGATGTGGCGGAACCAGCGCATGTCGCGCGGATAAAAACTGTGGCTCCGGCAGAGACTGCCGCGCATGGGGCTACGTCACCCCTCGCGCGGGCCATTCCCCGGCAGGCGGGTGTGGCGCGCATTCTGCACCAGGCCGATTGGCTGATGGGCAAATTCTGCGGGCGGTTTGATGTGTCGGATGAAAACAATGCCCTGAAATCTGGTTATGATCCGTTATTGCGGCGTTGGCCTGCGTGGCTGGTCGATATTGGGATGAAGGCTGCACTGTTGCCCGATGTGGTTCCGGCGGGCACGCGGGTGGGAAGCATTTTGCCGGATGTGGCAAAGGCCTTTGGGCTGCCTGATGATGTTGCGGTTATCGCGGGCACCACGGATGGCTGTGCCGGTTTTCTGGCCAGTGGGGCATCACAACCTGGTGATGGAGCAACGTCACTTGGGACGACGCTGACTTTGAAGCTACTTTCAGCCACTCCGGTTTTTGCGCCTGACTATGGTATCTACAGCCATCGCATTGGTGATCAGTGGCTGGCGGGTGGGGCCTCGAATTCGGGCGGCGTGGTGCTTGCGCAAGCTTTTTCCAAAGACGACATTGTAAGGCTTTCAGTCTTGATTGATCCCGCCGTTGAAACAGGTCTTGATTATTACCCTCTGCCGAAATCGGGTGAACGATTTCCAATCAACGACAGCAAGCTTCAGCCACGCATGACGCCGCGCCCACCGCGTGATGAAATTTATCTGCAAGGGTTGCTGGAGGGCATCGCTGATATCGAAGCACTGGGCTATCGTCGCTTGGCCGAACTTGGCGCGTCGCCGCTGGTTTCGATTCGCAGTGCCGGGGGCGGGGCTGGCAATGACACGTGGACGGCCATTCGCCTGCGCAAGTTAAAGGTTCCGGTCCTGCCATCGGCCAGTGAACATGCGGCCATGGGTACAGCGCGATTGGCCTGGCGGGGGATTGGCCATGATGCGTAGAATATCCGGACTTGTTGAAATCGCCGCGCAGTTTGACGCCATGTTGATTGACCAGTTTGGCGTCATCCATGACGGGCAAAAACTCTATCCCGGTGCTGCAGAAGTATTGGCCGAACTGCATCGCCTGAAAATTCCGGTTGTCGTGATGACCAATTCCGGCAAGCGGGCGGCCCATAACACCCTGCGTGTTGTGAATATGGGAATCGCGCGGGAAGATTTTGTTGATTGCGTGAGTTCTGGCGAAGTGGCGTTTCAGTCACTGACGGTGAAAAAAGCTTTCCTCATTGGCAAGCAAGGTGAAGACTATGGCTTCGCGCCGATTGAGTTTGTTGAAGATGCAATCGACGCCGAGGTGATGCTGATCCTTGGATCCAATGCCCCGGCAACGTCGCTGGATGATTATCGCAGGCAACTTGCGAAAATTCGCCTTCCTGCCATCTGCTGCAATCCCGACAAACAAATGCTGACCCCTACAGGTTTGCAACCTGCGCCGGGGGCCATCGCTGATCTCTATCAATCCCTCGGAGGCGAGGTCACCTGGATTGGTAAACCCTATCCCGGCATCTATCATCATGCGCTCAAGTTGTTGGGCCATCCGGGGCGTGTCCTGTGCATCGGTGATAGCGCCGAACATGATGTGGCGGGGGGACGTGGTGCAGGCCTGTCAACCCTGCTGGTGCAGCAAGGCGTATCGGCTGATGTGCCGGAAGCGGAAATTCATCCGTGTCCTGATTATGTCATGTCGTCGTTTGTTTGGGGCGGGTGACCAGATAGGTCACGATTGCGGCAAAGAACAGAATGGCTCCGGCCAGCCAGAAGCCTGTACCCGGCAATTTTGTTGCCAGAGCTGGATCAATGGTTGCGGCGAAGGTGAAGGCAAACAGGGCGGGGCCGATGATATTGGCCATGGCCATGATGCTGGTGTTGGCACCTTGCAGTTTGCCCTGCTCAAGGGCTGTGACATTCTTCGACATGATGGCTTGCGACGTGGCGTTGAACAGACCCCAGAAGGCGGCAATCGGCACACCAGCCCAAACCATCCAGCTTTCCCAAGCAATGCCATAGACGACGAGGGCCACCGCTCCCGCTGTTAATCCAAGGATAGCAGTTTTGCGCTCGCCAAGTTTTTTGACGATGGGTTTCACCAATCCGCCCTGCACGATCACACTTGAAATCCCGACGGCTGCAAGCAGCCAGCCGACGTCCGTTGGTCCCCAGCCATAGCGAAAGCCTGCATAGAGCACAAAGATGGCAGGCAGCACGGTGTGGGCGAGTTGCGACAGGAATATCGCTGAACCAAAACTCCAGAGTTGGCGATTGGACAACAGCAGTTTCAAGCTGCCCAGGGGATTGGCCTTGCGCCAGAGAAATGGGACACGGTTTTTCACGTCATGGGATTCCGGCAGGACAAAATAGCCATAGACAAAATTCAGCAGGCTCATGGCAGCAGCGGCCCAGAAGGGATAAGTCAAGTCCATGCCGCCCAATATGCCACCGATGGCAGGGCCAATCACGAAACCCAGGCCAAACGCTGCGCCCAACATGCCAAAGGCTTGGGCGCGTTTTTCAGGTGATGTTGTATCGGCAATATAAGCCCCTGCCGTGGCAACGCTGGCTGAGGTGGCACCCGCAATCAAACGGCCTAGCCAGAGAAACCAGAGATTGGGGGCCAGCGCCATCATGATGTAATCAAGGCCAAGACCCAGGTTTGACAACAAGATGACGGGCCGTCTGCCGAAGCGATCCGACAGAGCGCCCAATACGGGCGACATGAAAAATTGCACAACGGCAAACATGGTGGTGAACAGGCCGACGAATTCAGCGGCACGGGCCGTGTTGCCCGCCATGAAGCGCTCAATCAACTTGGGCAATACGGGTATGATAATGCCGATGGCAAGCATATCCAGCGCCACGGTGATGAAGATGAAGGCGAAAGCTGCTTTGCGCGGGCCGGAACTTGTCGGGGTTACTTCGGCAGCAGCCATTTATGTTCCTCAGCGTTATTGAATTTCCAGGTTCGCACCGGGCCAGCCATAACATTGAGGTAATACAAATCATAGCCATGAATGGTGGCGCAGGGGTGATAGCCCTTCGGCACCATGGTGATATCGCCATCTTCCACCGCCATGGCTTCATCCAGCTTGCGGTCATCAGTGTAGACGCGCTGGAAGGCAAAGCCCTGGGGCGGATTGAGGCGGTGGTAATAGGTTTCTTCCAGCAGGGATTCATGCGGCAGATTATTCTTGTCGTGCTTGTGGGAGGGGTAAGACGAGGTGCAGCCATTCGGGGTGATGACTTCGACGACCAGCAGGCTTGTCGCCCGCTTGTCCTGCTCGGGCAGGATGTTGCAGACATAGCGGGTGTTGGAACCGCTGCCCCGGGTTTCAATGGTCAGTTCATCAGGGGAAATGACAAAGGCTTCCGAGGTTTTTTTGGCAGGGGCGGTGCAGATGTTGATGACGCAATCGGTTGTTGCTGTCACCGACCAAAAGGCATTGGGGGGAATGTAGACATTCCAGGGTTTGCCTTCAAACACACTCATGCGGTCACCAAGCACGCCAAAGCTTTTGCCGTCAACTTTCACTTCGCCTTTGCCTGAGATGAAAACAATGCAGGTCTCGCGTTTTTCTTCCAAACCCTTGGCAGTCTTGCCTGGTGCGAGCTTCCACACATCGTGGCCGACATATTTCCATCTGGCGGAGGCGGGTGTCACCGAAATGATTTTGCCGGTTTTCTTGGTGGGTTTGACGAGAAGTTTTGGCATTTGTTTTCCCTTTATCTTCACTTCTCCCACTGGCGGGAGAGGGGAAGAAACTCAGCTTCCTATCCTTTGGTGCTTGCGGCCCTTGTCCCAATCCCGGCGGGCTTTTACCACTTGTTTGCGGGAAGAAACCTCGGGCACACCGACATCCCACCAGGCGCCACCTGCATCGGTGGTTTGCATGGGGTCGGTGTCGATGATGATGGCGTGGGTTTTCGGGCTGGCCTTGGCTTTTTTAAGTGCGGCTTCAAGATCTGAGAGTGATTTTACCTTGATAGCAATCGCACCCATGGACTCGGTGTGTTTGACAAAGTCGATGCCGTGGTTGGCACCCTCAAGCGTGTTATGGTCGAAGAGATTGTTGAAGCGCTCGCCGCCTGCGGCATGTTGCAGGCGGTTGATGCAGCCGTAGCCGCGATTGTCGGTGACAACCAGGGTGATCTTGGTGCCGAGCATGCAGGCGGTGGCCAGTTCGGAATTCGCCATCATGTATGTGCCATCACCGGTCCATACAATGACTTCGCGTTCGGGATGGGCGAGCTTGACGCCGATGCCGCCGCCGATTTCATAGCCCATGCAGGAGAAGCCATATTCCATGTGGTAGGAGCCGGGGTAGCTGGCTTCCCACAATTTATGCAATTCGCCGGGCATGGAGCCTGCGGCACACAAGACGGTGACATCACGGCCAAGCGCCCGCAAGACTGCACCAACGACTTGGGCGTCGGCGGGCAATTCAGCGTTCGAAGGCTTCAGATATTTGGCTGCGACATTGATCCATTTCGTGCGTTCGGATTTGGCTTTCACCGTCCATGCTGGGGGCGCTGTCCACTTGCCGAGGTTGATCGAGAGTTCTTCGAGGCCGACTTTGGCATCGGAGAGTAAGGGTTGGGATTGATGCTTGGTTGCATCGAAGGCTTGCACATTGAGACCGATGATGGTGCGGCCTTTGGCCTGAAACAGGCTCCAAGAGCCAGTGGTGAAATCCTGCAATCGTGTACCGACAGCGAGGATGACATCGGCTGCATTGCAGACTGTATTGGATGCAGCCGTACCCGTCACGCCAACTGCACCCATGTTGAGTTCATTGGCATAGGGAAGCGAGGATTTGCCGGCCTGGGTTTCGACGACCGGAATGCCATGGCGTTCAGCAAAGGCTTTCAGGGTTTCGGTGGCTTCAGAATAAAGCACCCCACCACCTGCGATGATCACAGGCTTTTTGGCGGTCTTCAAAAGTTTTACAGCCGCCGCGAGTTCGTTTTCGTCGGGGCGTATGCGACGCGGGTTCCACAGGCGTTCGGCGAAAAACTCTTCGGGGTAGTCATAGGCTTCGGCTTGGGTGTCCTGGCAAATTGAAATGGTGACCGGGCCACAATCAGCGGGGTCGGTCAGCACAGCCATGGCGCGGTTCATGGCGGGGATCAACTGCTCAGGCCGGGTGATGCGGTCAAAATAGCGCGACACGGGTTTGAAGCAGTCATTGGCGGTTGTTGTGCCATCACCAAAATTTTCGATTTGCTGCAAGACCGGATCAGCAATGCGGCTGGCAAAGACATCGCCCGGCAACAAGAGAATTGGAATGCGGTTGACATGGGCCACGGCGGCAGCGGTTACCATGTTGAGGGCACCGGGACCGATGGAGGAGGTGGCCGCCATCATGCGGCGGCGGTTTGATGATTTGGCAAAGGCGGTTGCGGCATGGGCCATGGATTGCTCGTTGTGGCCACGATAGGTGGGGAGTTCCTTGCGGTGGGCATATAGTGCTTCACCAATGCCAGCCACATTGCCATGGCCGAAAATCGCCCAGACGCCAGCAAAAATCGGCTGCTTCTTGCCGCCGATCACCGTCATCTGGCGGGTCATGAATTTGACCAGGGCTTGGGCTGTGGTGAGGCGGAGGGTTTTGGTCATGGTGTGGTACTTTCAAACAGTTAGCCTCTAAAAACATTCTCCCTCCCCCTTGTGGGGAGGGCTGGGGTGGGGGTCGCTCCGGCGCTTGACAATTTGCGCGGAACGACAAGATATTTAGCGTCTGAGCGACCCCCACCCCGACCCTCCCCACAAGGGGGAGGGAGGACGTTCGGAGTCGCTGCCGCCTAGCGCATCACTTCCTAACCTTATGCCAGATCGCAACCAGATTGCCAAAGCGCTCCGCCATCATCTTCACCGCAGCTTCATCACTAATCGTACCGCGCAGCCATTCCTGGGCGGCTTCGTTGAAGATGGTGCGGCCCACGGCGAAGCCTTTGACGTGGGGTTGGTGGGCCACGGCGCGGAAGCCTTTTTCCAATTCTTCTTCCGGGGCCTCAAGCCCCAGGAGAACGATGCCCCGGCAATAGGGATCATGTTTGTCGATGACTTTGCCGATGGCATCCCAAGCCTTTTCCGAGGCTTGGGGTTCAAGTTTCCACCAGTCGGGCTTGATGCCAATGGCGTAGAGTTCAGTCATCGCACGGGCAATCGTATGGTCGTCCATGGGTCCATGTTTGCTGGCAATGACTTCCACCAGCAATTCGCGGCCCACTTTGCGGGCGGCTTCATAGAGGGTGCGGAGTTTTTGGGCCTGTTCCTGTTTCAATTCATCGGGATCGTCGGGATGATAGAAAGCCAGACACTTGATGCAATGGTCGACGGGCCATTCGACCAGCCTTGCGCCGACATCTTGCGTGAATTCAAATCTTAACGGTCGCGATCCCGGTTGTTCGAGGGGGCGGCCCACCCAGAGGCCGAGTTTTGCCGCATCAAACATGGCGGCGCGGCCATAGGTGTCATCAAGCAGCGTGCCAAAGCCCGGTTTGCCGCCAGAAACTTCGGCGATGGCCTTGATGGCGAGTTGCTTGAAGGGGGCGATACGATCACGCGACGCGCCCAGATTGTCGGCCATGTCTTCCAATTGTTTGCGGTGATCGATGGCGAAGGCAAGGAGACTTGGCCAATGGCCGCGCCGGGTGGTAGCCCAGTGAATGTGATTGATGGCTTCGTCTTTGCGGAGCGCCAAATGTTTTGAGCCGTGCTTGAGAAAATATTGCAATTCTTCAAAGGTTGCATATTCGGGTGAACACAGAAGCCGCGATACAGCAAAGGCTCCACAGGCATTGGCCCAGGTGGCGCAGGTTTCGAAGGGTTCGTCCTTCAACCAGCCGCGCAGGAAGCCCGACATGAAAGCATCGCCTGCACCCAGCACATTGTAGACCTCAATGGGAAAGCCCTCGCCGACAATGCCGCCATCGAGGGATGCGGGGATGCGACCTGGATAAACCACACAACCCATGGGACCGCGCTTTAAAACAATCACGCCCTTGGAAAAGGAGCGAATGACGCGCAAGGCTTCCAGCGTGTCTTCTGTTCCGCCCGCAATGTGCACTTCTTCTTCCGTGCCGATGATCAGGTCACAATCCGCGAGAATGCTTTGCAGGTGGGCTGTGACTTTGTCGGATTTGATGTAACGTTCCTCGCCTGCACCATGGCCTGCAAGTCCCCAGAGATTAGGGCGGTAATCAATGTCGATGATAATCCTGCGGCCATGGGCTTTGGCAATCGCCATGGCCTTGCGCTGGGACGCATCGGTGTTGGCTTTGGCAAAATGGGTGCCAGTGACCAGCAACGCTTTGGCCGAGAGGACGAAGGCTTCATCGACATCATCGACATTGAGGGCGCTGTCGGCGCAATTGTCACGGTAGAAAATCAGCGGGAAGGTTTTGTCGTTTTCAACAGCGAGTAGAACGAGAGCCGTGAGGCGGTGCTTGTCGGTGGTGACACCTGTTGTGGCGACACCTTCACGGGCCAGTTGTTCCAGCACAAAGCGGCCCATCTGCTCATCGCCTACACGGGTGATCAGTCCGGTTTGCAATCCGAGACGCGATGTGCCGATGGCGATGTTGGTGGGTGAACCGCCGACGGATTTGGCAAATGACGTTATGTCTTCCAGTCGTGAGCCGGTTTGCTGGCCATAAAGGTCCACGGAACAACGACCCATGGTGATCACATCAAGTACAGTCAATTTGGCCTCCAGAAAATCCTTGCTGATTGAAACAACAATTCCATTTTTAAGTCAATATGGAATAATAATTCCAAACTAGATTTTGCGACGTTCCGCCACTGCAATGGTCAGGGTCATGGCCAGTGCCAGGGTAGCAGCCATGGAGCGAAAGCCCTCGAAATTCGCTTCCTGGATTTCAAACCAGTTCGACGTTACCGCCGCCAGGGGTGAAAAGGGCGAATCGGTGATCGCCACTATCGGCACATGCCGCGCGGCCGCATTTTGGGTGAGGGCGATGGTTTCGGAGGCATAGGGCGTGAAGCTGATAGCCAGTACACAGTCTTTTTCCGTGGCAAAGCTCATGTCTTCTGCAGCCAAGCCACCGATGGCCGCCACCAGATTGTTGCGAATACCGAGTTTTCCAAAAGCATAGGACATATAAGTGGTGATCGGGAATGACCGCCGCAAGCCGACGAGATAGATGGTTTCGGCCTGGCTCAGCAGGACGATGGCCTTTTCCAGCTGGACGGGATCAAGCTTTTGCCGGAGGGCAGCGATGGATTTTTCCGAGGCATCGGCAAAACCATCGAAAATCAACTTGGATTTGGATGCCTGTGTGGCATGTTCTCGCAGGTGTTCCAGCCGTTCATCATAGGTCAGTACACGATCGCGCAAACGCGACCTAAAAACCTGCTGCAAGTCTGAAAATCCCTGGTAGCCAATTGATTGGGCAAAACGCACAAGGGCCGACGGTTGCACGGCTGCGTTCTGGGCAATACTGGCGACAGTGCCAAAGGCCATTTCATCAGGATTTTCCAGAGCGTAGCTGGCAATCTGAGTGAGACGACGGGGCAGGTCCGGGGCCTTGGCAACGATACGTTGCTTCAAAGCCGAGAAATCACGTGGAACATCTTCTGATGACATGGCAACAGGGAACCACAAGTTGAACCCTGCGACAAGAAAAATGGAACAGAAATTCTGTTTATCGACAACCTGGAAATCAGCTATTTTCCGGCTCGGAACTGCCTTCCCCCACCAAGGCCCGGCGCAACTTGCGCACCAGGGCGGCTTTGCCCTTGGCATCTGCGGTTTTTTTCAGCTGTGCTTCGATGTCGAGAACGAGGCCTTGCAGATCGTTGTTCCAGTCGAGTTTTGCCACTGCTGCGGGATCGATGCGGGGTTTGGTTTCTGCGGTCAGGAGGGCACAGGCCTTTGACGTGATGTCATAGACATCGTCAAGCCTTGGTCTGATGATGCAATCATCTTTAACGATAGAACCGCGGATTTTTTCAGCGAGGGCTTGTTGAGGTTCATCTTCGCCATGGGTGAGGAACACGGAGCCGGTGATCGGCAAACGCTCGGTCAGCCATTGCACCAGTTCCGGGCCATCGGCGTGGCCTGAATAATCATCAAGCCGTTTGATGGTGGCAGCCACGGCGATTTCTTCACCCATGATCTTGACGTTTTTCGCGCCATCCTCAAGCAAGGAACCCAAAGAGCCTTTGGCTTGATAGCCCACCAGCAGAACCGTTGTGGATTTTTGCCACAGACGATTGCGCAAGTGGTGACGGATGCGGCCAGCTTCCGCCATGCCGGAAGCCGAGATGACGATGTGAAAGCCCTTGAAACGGTTAAGGGCTTTTGAGTCATCCACACTCTCGGTGGATTTGACGAGGGGCGAATTGAACGCGTTGGCGAGATCAGCCCCGTTTTCCATTTCTGCGGCGTGTTTGCGAAAGACTTGCGTGGCCTTGTTGGCCAGTGGCGAGTCGATGAAAATATTGGCTTTGGGGGCAAGGCCGTGGTCCATGACATATACAATGTCGGTGACAACTTCCTGGGTGCGTTCAACAGCGAACGAAGGAATGAGCACCACGCCGCCTTTGCTTGCCGCTTGCTTCAACACGTCGGCCAGCATTTCACGGCGTAGCGCTGGTTCGCGTTCAAAACGGTCCCTTGTGCCATAGGTCGATTCGCAGACGACATAATCCCAACTCGTTGGTGCTTCCGGATCATGCTCCAGCATCTTGTTGTCAGGTCCGATATCGCCTGAGAACAACAAGCGGATGGGCTTCTGGCCGGCTTCAGTTATCTCGGTTTCGATTGAAGTGGATCCCAATAGATGACCGGCATTCCAGTACCGCATGCGGATGCCGGGGGCGGGTTCAAACCAGGTCTCGTAAGCAACGGTTTTGATCAGAGCGATGGCAGCTGCTGCGTCTTCCAGGCCATAGATGGGTTCTACCTCAGGCAGGCCTTTCCTGACATTGCGCTCGTTCAGTTTCTTGACTTCCATTTCCTGAATGAAACCGGAATCCGGCAGCATGATGCTGCAAAGGTCTTTGGTGCCGGGGGTGGCAAAAATGGTTTTGCCAAAGCCATGCTTCACCAGTTTTGGCACAAGACCCGTATGATCAATGTGGGCGTGGGTGAGGACCAGCGCGGTGATGGACTTGGGGTCATAGGGGAAAGGACGATAGTTCAATTCGGTTTCGGTTCTGGCACCCTGAAACATGCCGCAATCCACCAACACTTTTGCCGTCGCGGTTTCGATCATGTAGTTGGATCCCGTCACGGTTCGTGCGGCACCATGGAATTTGAGTTTGACGGTCATGATCTTATTCCTTTGGTACGGCGAGGCCCCGACGCAGCAATTCAGCCCAGGCCTGTTCGGGCGTGTCGGCAAATGAAAACAATTCAAGGTCCTTTGGACTGATGAGCTTTGCGTGCACGAAACTATCGAAATTGATGGTGCTTTTCCAGAAAACAGAATCATAAAGCACAACAGGCAGGGGCTTGGTCATTTTTCCGGTTTGACGCAAGGTCAACAGCTCGAACAATTCATCCATGGTGCCAAAGCCGCCGGGAAAAACCACAAGCGCATTGGCCCGCATGGCGAAGTGCATCTTGCGCATGGCAAAATAGTGGAACAGGAATGTGAGGTCGGGTGTGGAATAGGCATTGGGTTCCTGTTCCATGGGCAGGGTGATATTATAACCGATGGAAGGGGCAGCTGCATCACAGGCACCACGGTTTGCAGCTTCCATGATGCCGGGACCGCCACCGGTGGCAATGACATTGTGCAGGGGTTTGGCGGCATGCTTGGCACCACCCAGTTCGGAGCATAGCTTCGCAAAGGCCCGCGCCCCTTCATACCAGCCGGAGCCATCATTTTCTTTAACCCGCGCCGAACCAAAAACCACGACGGTTGATTCGACACCCCAGGCGCGCAGATGTTCTTCGGCTTTTTGATATTCCAACTGGAACCTGATGCCACGGGTTGAATCACCGAGGATAAAATCCGGATCAGCGGCGGGAAGTCGATAGGCAGCGGCATCTATTTGGGGCTGGTTCGAGGGATGGGCGGTCACGGGTTGTCTTCCGATTATGGTTGTGTGTTGTCAGCGTCTGCGTTGTAATGTGTGAGCGCAATCGGCAATGCAAGCAAGCGTGTTGCAACAGACAGGGATGATGGAGATGACAACGGATTTTGCAAAACGCTTTCAGGTTGGCGGCAAGAAGCCGTTCAAGCTCAGTGAAATTGATCCCCGCGATACCTGCGGGTTCAAGGACAAGGAAGAGTTGAAAGTGAAAACGGCTGAGCATGCCGTTGCCATCGACGCCTTGCAAAATGCCTTGTTTGCCGAGGGCAAGCGCTCGCTGCTGGTCGTGCTGCAAGGCATAGACTGTTCCGGCAAGGATGGCACCGTCAGGGCTGTATTTAACACATGCGGGCCGATTGGTGTTTCGATCGCCTCTTTCAAGGCTCCAACCGAGGAAGAATTGGCTCATGATTACTTGTGGCGTGTGCATCATGTGGTGCCACGGCGCGGCATGATCGGGATTTTCAATCGTTCCCACTATGAGGATGTGCTGGTTGTGAAGGTGAAAGGTTATGCATCACCTGAAGCCATCGAACGGCGCTATGAGGAAATCAACCAGTTTGAAAAAACCTTGAGCCAAAACGGCACGCGCATTCTCAAGTTCATGCTGCATATCTCCAAAGACGAAC
>JANOVS010000156.1:0-1643 GCA_031417515.1 Hyphomicrobiales bacterium | reverse complement strand
TGGCGGCATAGGCGCTCTTCAGTTCGGCCACCATGGCGCCTTCGCTGCCACCAGCGATAGCCTGAAAGGGAATGCCCGAGGCCTCAATCAGGTCCTTGGAGCGAGTCCCCCAGTCGGCCGGGTAGTCTATGAGGCGGCCTTTGGGGAAGGTCTCCGCCGTGCCAAAAGCCTGGGCGCAATCGACGAAGGCTTTCCAGTCGGGAAGGCCTGGGCATTTCTCTTCCATATAGGGCGGATACATCCAGCCCTCGCGCGGCTGCAGCCCCAATTCGCCGACCTGCACGATGTCGCCATCGGCAATGGCCTTGGGATAAATGTCGCCGACATTGTTGTCCCAGACTTCCGGCTGCAGGTCGAGATTGCCCTGGGCGATGGCGGCAAATTGCGGCACGGCTCCAGCCGTCACATATTCGACGTTATAGCCCATCTTCTTCAGTAACTCGCCGGTAATATGGGCCGTGATGTGCTGGCCGGTCCATTCGTTGATGGGAATGCGGATCGGGTCGGTCGATTCCGGCGCGGCGGCCATGGCAGCGGGAGCGCTGAGCATGCCCATAAGGGCCGCCAAGGCAAGGGCTTTGAACGTGTTACGCATTATGGGGTATCCCTCCAATTCGGTTTCTTTGGTGACGTTATGTCATCCCGGCCCTATGTGGCCGGGTTGAGCGGAAGCCTAGCCTATCGCAACAACTTGGTCGAGCCTGTTGCCACGATCAGAAGAAATCCGGCCGGATCGGCGTTGACGCCGTCACTCCGCCATCAACAACCAGGGTCTGCCCGCTCACGAAGACCGAATCGTCCGATGCCAGATAAAGGGCAGTTGCGGCGATGTCCGAGGGCTGGCCCAGCCTGCCAAGTCCGTGGCGGCGGAGCGCATCCTGCTTTGCAGCCGATTCGTCCTGTGCTGCAACGAGGCTGTGGTCCAGCATACCGGTGGCGATCCATCCCGGGCAGATGGCATTGCAGCGGATGCCCTGCTTGCCATGGTCCACTGCAATCGAGCGCGTCAGACCAATGACGAAAGCCTTGGAGGCATTGTAGACCGCCAGTTCCGGATCAGCCACCAGACCACTGATCGAGCTGAGATTGATGATGCCGCCGCCGCCTGCCGCGGCCATCGCCGGAATGAAGCTGCGGCAGCATTGGAACAGACCCTTGACGTTGACGTCCATGATCTGGTTCCACACCGCATCGCTGGTCGAGGCGACCGTGCCGCCGTCGATCACTCCGGCGTTGTTGACGAGAACGCCGATGCGCCCCAGCGTTTGGAGAGATGTCTCGCAGAGACGGCGAACGTCGCGGTCAATCGCAACATCAGCCGTCACCCAGCTGACGGATGCGGGCAGATCGGCTGGCCGCCCGCCACGGCCACAGGTCACGACGCGCGCGCCTGCCGCCACATATGCCGCGACGATTGCGGCGCCAATGCCGCGGCTGCCGCCGGTGACGACGATGCCCTTGCCCTGCAATCTCGATGTCATTTTGTCTTGCCCTGTCTTGCGCCAGTTGTTGCCATTGCATATCTGCGAAGCTATCGGCCGGCATTGCGCATTGGTCGAGGACCAGTGTAGTATGTCAATGTACCGGCTTCCACCGGAAACCCCTTGCCGAGGAGAATGACATGAACGTCGTCGACCGCAAAC
>JANOVS010000155.1:0-6084 GCA_031417515.1 Hyphomicrobiales bacterium | reverse complement strand
GCCATTGCGCAAGGCACCGGGTTTGCGCTGGATGACAGCGAGATAATGCCGCCAGTCATAGATGGTGCGCCCCGGAAGATGAGACCGGTTGATGCGCCGGGTATGCTCGCAAAGGATTTGCCCTTCTGCCGCAATGGCGATTCTGTTCGGATAGACCCTGACACTGACCGGGCGATTGGCGAAGGAAGCCGGCACACTGTAGCGGTTGCGCTCAAAGGATACCAAACACGTCGGCGACACACGCTTGGCCTGTTCGACAAAACCATCAAACAGACGCCCGAGTGGCATCAAGCCTGGCTTCTCAGTTGCCCACACTTCGGCAATCGTTCCGGGCAGCGTGCCATGCTGGATATGGCTCCACTCTTCAAGGCAGAGCAGCTCCAGCCAGTCATTGAGGGCATCGATCGTGGTGAAGGCAGGCATCACTTGCCAGAAGCGGCGGCGGCTATCCTGCACGTTCTTCTCAATCTGGCCTTTCTCCCAGCCTGAGGCTGGATTGCAAAACGCAGGGTCAAACAAATAATGGCTAGCCATGGCGCTAAATCGCGCATTGACTTGGCGGGCTTTACCGATGCCAATCCGGTCAACGGCCGTCTTCATGTTATCAAATATCTAGCACCCGGCGATGCCACCCAGAACGCGGAAGGCTTGGGTCAGGGCATCGAAAAGCATCTCATGTGTCTGCAAGGGATAGGCCCGCACAATAAACGCGCGGCTGTGTGCCAGCTTCGTGTGTGCTGCCTAAAGCTTCGTGCGCTCACCGCCAATCACCGCCCAGTCTTCGCTCCAATCAAACTGAAAAGCCTCTCCGGGCTGAAACACCAGTGGCACATAAGTGCCGCGCCCGCTCATCTGCTGCTCGCGTAAGCGGTCTGCCTTCCACTCGCGCACGAAGGATGCGGTACGGCCATAGGATCCTTTGTGGCCCAAAACCACCAGCTCTGCATGCAGCTGCTTGGCGGTGCGTTTAGATTTACGCGACTTCGCTGCATCCGTTCGCAGCCACAGGGCTAATTTATCCGCAAAGGCTGAAAGCTTGCTTGTCCGGTCAGGAACTTTGAACTTCGGTTCCACCGTATCGTCCCGCAGATATCTGCGCACCGTGTTGCGCGACAAACCTGTCCGCCTCGAAATCTCGCGGATCGACAGTCCCTCACGAAAATGCCAATGCCGAATTACACTCAATAATGCCATCTCGATCACTCCATGTTCCCTCCAGCATCCGCGCCGGAGGAGGTTGAAACATGGGTCACTTCTCAATGGAAATTTATGCCCCTACTGGGTCAAATCTAAGTGGCAATCAACACCCATGCAGCCTGGACAGCCCGCGCGTCATGACTATGAGTACAAGCGCAATGGCACAGCCAATATCTTCATGCGGTTTGCACCTCTGGAAGGCTGGCGTCACGGCGAGGTCACCGAACGGCGCACCGCCATCGACTATGCCAATGTTCTGCGCGACCTGTGCGACATCCACTTTCCGAAGGCGACAAGGATCGTGCTGGTTCAGGACAACCTGAATACCCACACACCAGCCTCACTGTATGAGGCCTTCGCGCCGCCTGAGGCCCGCCGCATCATCGCGCGCTTCGAATGGCATTACACGCCAAAGCACGGCAGTTGGCTCAATCTGGCGGAGTCGGAGCTTGCCGTTCTCTCTCGCCAATGCCTTGACCGCCGCATCGCTGACGCAACCGAGCTTGAAAAAGAAGTCACCGCATGGCGTACAAGTCGCAATACCCACAACGCAAAAGCCAGCTGGCACTTCACAACAGCCGACGCCCGTGTGAAACTCAAAAACCTCTACCCACTACTTTAAGAGATTCACTCCACTAGTTGCCCCTATCAGGGCTTCGGCTTCAGGCACGATCTCGCGGGGGATGCGCGGTTCAACTTTGCCAAACAGGCCAACGGGCAAGCTTTCGCATTGCTCCGCGTTAAAGACTGAATAGCGCTTCAAGAAATGAATGGCCGACGGGTCGGTGCCTTCGTCTTTGGCCCGCTGTTGTTCCTTCTGCGGCATAAACTTGTCGGCAAAACAGACATGGGTACCGTGTTCGCCCTTGCGCACACTGCCACCCATTGCAACGGTCTGCTTGAAAGTCAGCCAATAGGGTGAGGCAAAGCCCTTCTCTTCAAGGGCCGACCACAACAACAGGATGTTGATGCCGGAATAGCTGCGGCGGGTCAGACCATTGACGGGGAGTCCCAAGGGACAAAGCTGCTTGCTGCTGCTCCAAGGCTGCACCCATGGCACAATACCGCGTTCAAGTTCGGCAATGATCTTGTCGGTAATCTCACGATAAATATTATCTCTTCCAATTGCCTTCGACATCTGTGTTCCCTCCTTCGCATCCGAACCCCGGAAGCGGGGTGGGCGGTGCCTTGCGACTGGAGAGGCCCGCTGAATGAGGCGGCCGCACCGAAGGCCGGAACGCCAGTGGAGGACTGCGCTCTTGAGAACTTTGTTGGTCAGTGGGAGCTTAGAGCGCTTGCGCAGTTGCGGCCCGCCGCAGCGGGCCTAGAAAGGAGCGCCGCCCACCCAGCGAACGAGGTCGAACCTTCAAAAAATGTCGGTGCGCAGCACCGTCCCCGTCAGAACATTGTCGAACCTGCGCCAGGGATGGAAGCCCGCAGGGCCGAGACCATCGAACGAAAAGAAATTAGAGCGAGAGGTGATGGGCTCGGTTCACGACCGCCCGGTCCGCGATAGCGGAGGCACCAATGAAAAGTATGACTAATCATTCAAAGTGGTAGACCAGCAATTCAGGATTCAAATTTAAGGGTTTGCCGTGGTCATTCAATCTTGGTTTTTCTGGGCAATCGGTGCAGCAGTGTTTGCTGCCTTGACCGCAATCTTGGCAAAAGTTGGTGTCGAAAACGTCAATTCAGATTTCGCCATGTTTTTCAGGACGAGCGTCGTTTTGATAGCGCTGTTCGCATTACTCCTTGCAACGGGGCAGCTGTCATTGCCGTCACAAGTGTCGACCACGGCATATGTTTTTCTGACCCTTTCTGGACTTGCAACGGGTGCGTCTTGGTTGTGTTACTTCAGGGCGCTCAAACTCGGAAATGCGTCTCAAGTTGCTCCGATTGATAAACTGAGCGTTGTCATTGTTGCCATCGTTGCAAGCGTTTTTCTCGGCGAAAAACTATCAGGCGCAAACTGGTTTGGCATCGCATTGATGACGACTGGCGCAGTTTTGGTTGCTTACAAATAGCTGAAAGTATCGCCTTTCACAAAAGCGATACCAGTCGCTGATTGATCCAGCCGTATTCACGATAAGCCATGAAGACGGCTAAAGAAGCAAAACAAGCTGTCAGGGCTCCGCCCAAGACATCTCCAACATAATGCGTTCCAACATAGACCCGCGACACAGCCACAAATGTTGCGCAAACTGCAAAGACGACCCCTTGCTGCAGTCGACCACAAAACAAAAAGGCAAATGCAATTGCAAACGCGGCACTGGCGTGATCAGATGGAAAAGACGGGTCGCCGCTTGGGGCAACCAGCAAATGCGTCACGCCCACATCATAAGGTCGAACCCGCTGCACAACGAGCAAAATGATTTGGTTGAGTGCGAGCGCCACTACAAATGCTAGTCCAGCGCTGAGTGCCACGAAACGTGTGTGCTGGCGATTGTTCCGCGACCACCACTGGCAGGCAACCGCCAAAACCATCGCAGGAATGCCGAAGAAGGAAATGAATTTCATCATTGCGTCGGCAATGCTGTTTTGCCCACCAAAGCTGTTGATGAAATAAGTCAAACCAGCGTCAATGACCCAAAGCGTGAATGTCGATCCGTCAGTCATGATTGTGGCTTCAACATACGGGTGAGAATGCCGTCCTTGATCCAGAATTGATGGTAAAGTGCTGCCAAACCATGAAACGAAATCAGGCCAATAAACACAGGTTTGGCCCATGCGTGAATGTCAGCAAAGGCCCCCTCGACATAATAGCCAAGCAGTCCCGTGACTGGAACGGCGACCAGCAGAAAATAGAAAAGGCCATGGGCAATGCGCGCTGCAAGGTCAGACCAGCGGGGTGTTGAAACTGCGGCAGGCGGAACACCATGCCCTAAGCGTACAACAAGCCGGACACCAACGAGCGCCAGAATCGTAATGCCAAACCAATAGTGCAACGAGGCAAACTGGGTATCGAACGCAGAAGCCGTTGTTCCATCAGCTACGGCGTCCACCGCATGCGTCATGCTTTCACCGAAGAAAAGTTGAAAGATCACAAGGGCTGCAATGAGCCAGAGGAGAGAAATCTGCAACAGTGAATAACCCGATTTTGTTGATTCCGCTGGGCTGTCAGCAATTAAAGTTGTCATGTCCATCTCGCATTGTTTTGAAAATTGTGAGGTGATGCAGAGCCACACTGTGGCCCTGCATGCTGTAAATGTCGGACTAGGCCACGGACCCTGTTGGCAGAGTTTCATCGCCATCATGGGTGAGTGTCATGTAGGACACGATTGCAATGATCGCAGTGAGGAAGATCGCACTGGTGATGATGGTGCCAAAACCCATGCCACCATATTCGGTTGGCTGTGACAGAAGATCGCCAAACGACGCGCCCAGTGGCCGTGTGAAGATGTAGGCCAGCCAGAACATCAGAATTGCATTCAACTTGAACACGGAATAGCCGATGTAGAAGGCAGCGATGATGGCACAGAACAACAGGCCCGTGGTGAGATAGCCAAGTTCATAATGTTCGGCCACGAGGTCGCCTGCGGCAGTGCCAAGAGCAAAAGTGAGCAGGATGGCGAGCCAGTAGAAACTCTCCCGCTTAGTGGTGAAAATGGTGTGGATGGAGAGTGTCTTTTCAGAAGCGTACCAAATTGCAAAAGTTGCAGTGAGTAACCCGGTGAAGACCATTGTTGTAGTCGTGAGTGGAACTTCGAATATGTCTATGAGGCAATCAGTAATCAGGGTGCCAACGACGCTAATCAGAACAACAGCGGCCCAATAGAATGACGGAATATATTTCTTCTGGGCGAACTGGAAATAAAGTGCCACCGCCAGAATGGCACTCATGATTCCAGCGGTCGCTGTGAGACCGAGGCCCATATTCACAGCGAGATAGTCAGCGGCGGTCTCGCCCATGGTAACAGCCATGAGCTTGATCAACCAGAAATCGACCGTGACCTTTGGCACACGGTTGAAAACCGGTGCGGGTGTATGCGTTGCCAATGCAGGCATGATTATTCTCCTTGAGTGTTTGAGGTCACGGCCTGTTGTTTATTTCTTGGTGACGATGGCAAGGGCCTGATTGAAAAAGTCATCAGCGCGGCGATCATCTTCAGCCGTGCAGCGTTCTTCGCCCTTGGTCTTCAATTCAGTCACAGCCTTCATGTCAGCGTCACTGAGCTTGGCTTTGGCCAAGGCATCATTTAGGGTTACCAGAACATCTTCACATGGAACGGCAGTCGCGGCATTTGCCAGAGAACTGAGGCCGCTCGTAGCAGTTACGACTACAAATGTGGAAATGAGCAAGAACTTTTTCATGGGGTAATCTCCGAAGAAGCCAAATCTATTGGCCGTTAAATTCAGGAGGTCTTGCAGCCCTCAGGCTCGCCTCCGGTACCCCCGATATGCCGCAGCTGGCCTTACGCCGCCTTGTGGGCAAACTTACATATTTGTAAATGAGCGGCCCCATTTGGGTAAGGCGACGTCTCTATCGAAGGCGAAAACAACATTGGAGAATTCATGCGCCTCACCCTTTTGGCCGCCCTGCCGAAAACAGAATTACAAATTTGTATGTTCGCGGTCTGATTTTCGTATGTATTGCTTTGCTAGTTTGATCTGGCGGTGAGCTTAGTGAACCGCTCAACTCAGGAGATTAAATTGAAAAAATTATTGATGACACTTGCACTCTTTGCAACGCCGATTGCAGCAACTTCAGTTATTGCGATCCAGCCGACAATGGCAGCGACCACTATATCAAAACTCGGAGATTTATCTGCCATGCGCAAGATCGTTGCTGACACACTGGCGCTTGTTGAAGCTGGAAAAACCCCGGATGCAATCAAGCGGATCACAGAATTTGAAACAGCTTGGGATCACGACGAGAAGAAAATGCGG
>JANOVS010000154.1:0-1790 GCA_031417515.1 Hyphomicrobiales bacterium | reverse complement strand
GTCCAACCCTGCGTTTCACGCAGTGAACGCACTGTTTGGCCAAATGCCACAGCCAACGACACGGGTTTGCGACCTGATCGCCCTGGCTTTTGGGTGCGATTTTCGATTTTTTTAGGGCCCAAACCTGACGGCATGGGGGGCACTTTGGCGTTTGTGCTCTAATTCGTACACACACTAATTCGTACATTTGTTACGACTTTGCAACCGACTGATCGCGAAGAAGGCCACGCAATTTGTGCGGTGGGGTCATCGATAAAACCGAAAAAGGGGAAATGAAATGAAATTGTCCAGCGTTTTAACTGCTTCGTTAATGTTCTTGCTGCCTGCACCTGGTATTGGGCAAGATGGAAAATCCATCGCTCAGGTCCCGGTGTACAAGGTTGGCGAGCAATGGCACTTTGACGTTGAATTCAAGCTCCCAAACCGAAATCCCAACAGTTTGATTGCGCGGGTCGAGCGGGTCGAACGCGCCAATGACAAGGAAGTCTGGATTTTGCGCACGACTCGGGATGGGCAGCGCACGTGGCTCTTGATAGACGCGCTCACGGGTGGGTTGAAGAACGAATTTGGATTCGACGAAAATTCCGCCAATCAAGTGGGGCCGATGCGCCGCGAGTATTTGCCGGCCGCCGCAGTCGCGCAATTTCCATTGGAGGTCGGCAAATCTTATCCGGTCGTCCAGAAATTTGTCGCTCCCCAAGGTACCAGCGGAACAACTGACTTGAAGGCAAAAGTGGCAGCACTCGAAAAGACCAAATTCGACAGTGGCGAAATTGATGCGTTCAGGATAGAGCTCACGGGATGGTGGTACACCGGCGGCGGCAGTGGAAAGTTGGAGCACTTCGTGTGGTATGCGCCCAGCATCAAGCAGTTTGTAAAGTGGGAACACAAGGACTTCAATGGGGGCGTTTTAGAAAACCACCGGATCACCAGCGTAGTCCAATTCAAACCGGCTCCATAATGCGCCATATTTTGAGGCCAGGTGGCTGCTGCCGCACTGCCGAATCCGGGGCTGTGCTTATGTTGCTGGCTGCGCTGGACGGTTGCGCGTCGACGGTTGGCAATCTCCAGAATTCAGCTGCCGTGGCTGCGCCAACGGTTCCAGGCGTCGGCAGCGTCTGGATCAGCACGACACAGTATGTGAACACTGGCGCTTCAAGAGCCCCGGAGGTGCTTCAGGTGGTCCGCATGCATGACGGTCGACCCGTGGTGGCTGGCGAAACATTCGGCTACAAAGGGGAAATCATTGAAGGCGCTGTCGGCACGGTGATCGCCACTGAATCGTGCGCAAAAAAAGTGCCACCTGAATATTTGATGCCGCCCCACATCGCCAATCAATGCGCCTGGCATCTTTGTTATCCACCAGAGATTGGGCAGACGTTTTTCCGAAAAATGATCATCTTCGCGGATCTTTACAGCTGCGAACCCAAGGAAGGCATGTATTCCTTTTCAGCCAAGCGTCTGGACACCACCATTCACGGGAATGTGGTTGTCGGCAATGCCCAGGTTGACTTTGGCATGTTCAGCAAGGTCGATTGGCAGAGTTACATCATGCCGGGCTATGGGGAAGTTCATGGTGACTCGGCTGGGCGGGTCACGTCATACTCTAAAGTTGATATCACGTTGGCTCAAAACGTCACAAACAATGTGGCGGCATTTTCTGCAGACAGTGCGAGGAGGCGTCTTTCTGGTCTATTGGCTTCACACTTGTCGAATTCAGGAAAAAAAAGAGAATGTCGCATCGCCGGATACGGTGATAGCCTGACCGAAGGTCTTGGGGCCGCCAGAGA
>JANOVS010000153.1:0-1971 GCA_031417515.1 Hyphomicrobiales bacterium | reverse complement strand
GTGACCTTCTCACCCAAAAACAATTTCGCGCCAATCAACACAAAAAACGGTGCTGTCATGGTGAGCGCCACAACCTGCCAAATGGGAACGCCCTTGGAAATTGCCATGACAAAGGCTTGTAAACCCGCAGCTGAAAGAAGTACGCGGACAATATGGGGCAGGGGCTGCTTTGTCTTGAAAGTCAACGCGCCACCCCGCCACAGGAAGGGCAGGGAGATGACAAGTGCGATGGCATATTGCCAGAACGTGTCGGACTGCGGTTTGAAACCAAGACCGCCGAAATCCGCACTTGCGGTAATGACGAAGGTGATGGCGTTGATCACGGCAAAGGCAATGCCGGCCAGCACCATATAGAGTGCACCGAGCATGGCCCGGTTGCGGGGGAGGGAAATCTGATTCATGTCAAAATCCTTTCTTCAAAACATGAATCAGGACGACATGAAAGCAACGCGTTCAACAGCCGCGATAACGGCTGCCAAATCGCACTGTCCCATTCTCTTTTATCCGGACTATACCGTCGGCCCAGGAGTTACACCTGATCTGCTGACCCTCCGTTTCCAGAAGCGCTCGCGGGCTATACCGCCGGTGGGGACTTTCACCCCGCCCTGAGAATAACGTGAGAATAACGCTTGGCGAGATTGCCAAGCCAAGCCGATTTAGTCCCGCTGTCTGCAAACTGCAAGCAAATCACGCAACCCTGCAGGAACTGGCGTTGCTTAACTGGCAATCTGCGTCTATTCCAGCCCATCCGCTGATTGAAAGTACTTGTTCACCAATGACAACGCCCCGTCGCCCGCCTGTTGCCCGTTCCGCCGCCAGGCTTGGTGCTGTGCAAGCCCTCTATCAACTTGATATCGGCGGCGCTGATCTTGGCGAAACCCTGGCGCAATTCTCTTCGCGCGTGCAGGGCGATGATTTCGACAATGGCGATGTGGGCGGCGCCGACTTCAAACATCTGCGGGAAGTTGTTGAAGGCACCGTGCGTGAACAGAAACTGCTCGACCCCGCAATCGACAAGGTTCTCGACAAGGACTGGCCCCTGCATCGCCTCGATGCCACAGTGCGCGCCATCATGCGGGCCGCCGCCTTTGAGATATTCTTCAAGGACAATGTGCCAGGCAAAGTCGCCATCAATGAATATGTCAACGTCGCCACCGCATTTTTTGAAGATGGCGATGAACCGCGCTTCATCAACGGTGCATTGAACACCTTGGCGCGGAACCGCAGGCCAGATGAGTTTGCCGCGTGAACGCCGCACCAACAGATACTGAAGCCAAACGCAACATTCTGCTGTTGGCGCTTGCCCAAGCACTTTATTCCTCTTGCACCATTCTGGTCTTTGCCACGGCCGCACTGGTTGGCAATGACATTGCGCCATCACCGGGTCTTGCCACCTTGCCCATCACGACATTCGTTCTCGGCGCAATGTTCACAACAATTCCCGCCTCATTGTTGATGCAGCGGTTGGGACGCGCACCGGTTTTCAAGTTTGGAGCCGTCGCCTGCGCGGCGGGGGCAGCGCTCGCTGTCTGGGCCATATTTAACCGACATTTCGCCGCCTTCTGTTTTGCCACCGCATTGTTCGGCGTCTTTCAGGCGACATCAGGCTTTTATCGCTTTGCCGCCGCCGAAAATGCCAGCCCTGCCACCAAGCCGTTGGCGATATCATGGGTGCTCACGGGGGGCGTTGTCGCGGCCATTGCAGGCACCTTGATTGCCATGGGCACCAGCGATCTTTTCGCACCATTTACCTTTGCCGGTTCCTACGCCGCCGCCGGATTTCTGGCACTGGCCAACCTCGCTGTGATCTTCAGCTTGCGATTGGCCCCGCCTTCCATCGATCATACCGAAGGCCCCGCCCGCCGCTGGCCTGAACTCCTGCGCCAGCCCAAACTTGTCACCGCCATGGCCTGTGCCATGATTGCCTATGCCTTGATGAACCTGATGATGACCGCCGCCCCCCTTGCCATG
>JANOVS010000152.1:0-5581 GCA_031417515.1 Hyphomicrobiales bacterium | reverse complement strand
CCCCTCTGTGGCGGGTTGTAGGGCTATGTTGTAGACCGATAACCATTCATTCCCCACCAACCCTATTTTTCTTGGGGTTGGAGGTGCCCGACGGGCGGAGGTGGGGAAGTTCAATTAACATCTACGCTTCAAACCTGCTTCAGATCATACCGGTTTGCGCAGTTTGTAAATGCCCACATCAATCACCCCTTCGGCAAAACCGGCTTCGCAGTAGCTTAAATACAACGACCACATTTTGCGAAAGCGTTCATCAAACCCCATGGTGGATATCTTGGGCCATGCGGCTTCAAAGCGCTCGCGCCACATGGCAAGGGTGAGGGCATAGGACTGGCCGAAACATTCCATGCGTTCGAACAGCAGTCCGGCCTTTTGAGTTTGCTCGCGCATGATGCTTTTGGTCAGCAGCATGCCACCCGGGAAAATATAGCGCTGGATGAAATCCACGCCGTTGCGATAGGCGTCGTAATTTTCTTCGGTGATGGTAATGCCCTGGATTGCTGCAACGCCGCCGGGCTTCAGGCGATCATAGAGTGTTTTGAAATAGGCCGGCCAATGGGCTTCGCCCACGGCTTCGATCATCTCGACGGATGCAATGGCATCGAACGTGCCTTTGGTATCGCGATAATCTTCAAACACCAGCTCACAGTTATTTTCAAGCCCTTGGGCTTTCATGCGGTCGTTGGCAAATTCCAGTTGTTCGTACGACAAGGTGATGCCGCGCAGAAACCCACCCATCTTGCCCACGGCTTCCGCCACACCGCCCCAGCCGCAGCCAATCTCAAGAACCTTTTTGCCGGGCGCAACTTCGGCGGCTTCCAGCACCTTGGCGACTTTGCGGTGTTGTGCGGCGTCCAGACTATTGCCACTGCCTTCGAACACCGCCGAGGAATAACTCATCGTGTCGTCGAGCCATTGCTGGTAGAATGAATTGCCCAGATCGTAATGGGCGGCAATATTGTCTTTTGAACCCGCCCGGTCATTGTCACGCTTCTTGTGCCACAGCTTGTCAAGCAGGCTGCTGAAGAAAACACCGGTTGATGCGCCATCAAGTCCGTTGCGGTTTTGCAAATAGAAACGGAACAGTTGGGTGGCGTCGTTGGTTGCAAGATCACCTGACATATAGCATTCAAAAAACCCCAATTGTCCGCGCCTGACCGACGCCATGATGACCTTGAAATTCTTCAGCGTCAGATCGGCCTCCGGACCTGATCCTTTTGTTCCCAACATAACCACGCGGCCCGACGGCAGTGTCAATGTCAGTGAGCCACGATAAGACTTGGGCATCAGGCGTTTGCCCACTGCCACGACGAGATTGCCCCAAAAACCTTCACTCATCTCATTACCCACCTCTAGTTTCCCCGGTCGATCTATACCGATGGCTTGTATAGTTTGAGACCCTTTAGCCAAAGTTTCAAGGCCTCCCAATGGATGCCCGCAGTGACCTTCAGCGTCATGAAGGGTAGTGTAAGCAGAACTTTGAGAAGATTCCAATCGGTCAAAGGCTTTCGATGGCCGGTGAAATAGGCCTTGAGCACAGGACCATCAGCGGTCGACAGGGCAACGCCAACGGCGATGTGTGCACCGGGCGGGCTGGAACGAAGCCCGTAATGCCCGTCAACGCCATTGAAGGGCGAGACACGAAAAACTTTTTCTACCTTGGCAAATGTATCGTCGCCCACAGTAAACGGGCCAGCCTGATAACAATGGCGGCCACCAAACGTATTGTGCACTTCATAGATGATACCGCGCACATGGCCCGCATCATCGAGACCATAAAAGGTGGTGAGCGGATTGAAGGCATAGCCAAATATGCGCGGGTAGCTCAACATCACAATGCGCTTGACGTCGGCTGCCAGACCAAATTCGCGCAGCTTGCCCCATGCGAAATCCGCGAGGCTCAAACCACCTCCCTTGGTGCCATGGTCTTGGTCATACAGCGAAAACAAGTTGAAACGATTGTAGCTGAACAGTTTCAGGCCGAAGCCCGTGCGCAGATCATCCACGTCAACCAACAGGCTGGCCACGCGGTATTCCAGTTCATGCAGCACAGGGCGCAGGCGTTTGTGGACGACCTTGCCGATATAAAGGGCGGAAAGCGGACCCTGATCGGTTCTGGTCATTCAGCTGCGGGCAGGAAGACATCCTGCTCTCCCAGGGTTTGCTCATGCACATGAATGCGGCCCGATGGGGCATCGACATCCCACGGCCGGATCAAGCCACCCAGTTGCTCGGCCACGGCAAGTCCGGCCTGCAGACCGTCTTCATGGAAGCCCGCACCAAACCAGGCACCACAGAACCAGGTGCGTTTGACACCTTGCAACGACCAGAGATGTTTTTGCGCTTCAAGGGTGGCGGCAGTGCAGATCGGATGGCGGTAACTGTAAACGCCATCAAGCATGTCTTCATGGGGCAATACCGGTGGATTGAGCGAGACCAGATGCTGCACCGGCGTATCCAGTTTTTGCAAGGCATTCATCCAGTAGGTGACCGACAGCTTTTCTTCGGAACCATTTTGGTGGCCATTGTAATTCCAAGCCGACCAGAAACGCCGGGTCTTTGGCATCAGGCTTGCATCGCGGTGCAGATAGGTTGTGTTGGCAGAGGTTTTGAACGGCGAAAGCCAGTGCCGCTCCTCGTTTGTCGGATCAGCCAGCAGGTGCAAAGCCTGGTCGGCGTGGGTGGCCAACACGACGTGATCAAAATGCGCTGTTTCGCCATGGACCATTTCAACATCAACGCCATGGGGGTGGCGATTGATCCGCCTTACGGGTGAACCGAGGCGGGTTTCAAACCGCCCATCAGCCACCAGCTTTTCAACATATTCTCGGCTGCCACCCGCAACACTGCGCCAGTCCGGACGCTTGCCCAGAATGAACAATTGGTGATTGGCGAAAAAATCCACAAACGCCCTGAACGGATAGGCAGCGATTTGATCTGGCGTTGACGACCAGATGGCACCAGCGATTGGCAAGATATGGCGGCGCATGAAGGCTTCGCCATAACCTGACTGTTGCAGGTATTGGCCAAGGGTCAGTTCGGCACTTGCGATTTTGGCATCCTTTTGGGCTTCATGATAAAACCGCCAGAGGTCTGCCATCATGCGCAAGTGCTTGATATCAATCCACTGCCGCGGCCGGCCAAACAGCGTTCCCAAATGATTGGCACTGTATTCATAGCGCCGCTCGTCCATGCTCACGGAAAAAGTCATGGGCGTGTTGACCATGGGCTGATCAAGATAATCCATCAGGGCAGTGAAGTTCGGATAGGTCCAGGTGTTGCTGACAATGAAGCCCGTATCGATGGCAAGTGTCTGTCCGGCTGATTTGACATCAACCGTCTGGGAATGGCCACCCAGGCGATGCTCAGCCTCAATCAGCGTCACGTCATGTCGTTGTGACAATAGCCAGGCACAGCCCAATCCCGCAATGCCACTGCCAACAACCGCAATCCGATTTTTCTTCAATGCTTCACAGCCCCCGAGATTCGCCCAACCCTGCAAAACAGCAAATGGTTTCCAAGCGACCCGTTTACGGCAAAATCCGCCCTGTTGGATCAACTTATTGCAAAAACTTCATCTTGTTGAGACATTGACGCCGCCGCCGCCCCATGCGAGGCTCTATACCAGTCCGGCACAAAGGACGAGGTTCTTTTGGAGCCAAACAAAAAGAACTGTGGGGAGCAATAAACGACGACGCAATCACAGTATTGGCTGCGTATGACCGTTTGGTGTTTCAAACACATGATAAATACCATGTCTATTAAGGGAGTGAAACATGACCGAATTTGAATATAAACTGGAACTAGCCAAAAAGGCCGTGACGCGCGGCAGACTGTCCCGCCGCGATTTCATGCAATATGCTGTTGCTGGCGGTGTTTCGCTGGCGGCTGCGGGTACGATGTTCTCGTCCGCAGCGCGCGCCGAACCCAAGAAGGGCGGTAATTTCCGCGCTGGTCTTGGCCATGGTGCAACAACTGACTCATTCGATCCAGCCACCTGGGCCCACGGCATGAACTTTGCCTGGGGCAAAGGTCTGACGGGTGCACCACTGGTCCGCATCGACCAGAAAGCCAACGTTGTTCCCTATCTCGCCGAAAGCTTTGAACCTGCCGATGGCGCAAAGAAGTGGGTGTTTAAGATCCGCAAGGGTGCCACATTCCACAATGGCAAGACCGTGACCGCTGACGATGTGGTTGCCACCATCAACTATCACACCGGTGCCGATTCCAAGTCGCCCGGCAAAGCCCTGTTGGCAAATCTCACCTCGGTCAAGGCCGATGGCGCAGATACGGTAGTGTTTGAACTTTCCGGTCCAAATGCCGACTTCCCCTACCTGCTCTCGGCCTATCAGTTCCCAATTCTTGCAGCTGAGGGCGGCAAAGTAGACTTGTCCGGTCTCGGTGCGGGTCCTTACGTCAAGGCAGATTTCCAGCCCGGCGTGAAAGCCACCTTTACCCGCAACCCCAACCACTTTGCCGATGCTTGGTTTGACTCGGTTGAGCAGTTGTCAATCATCGACCCAGCCGCCCGTACCAATGCTTATCTCGCTGGCGAAGTTGACTTTATCGATCGCGCCGATCTCAAGACCATCGATCTGTTGAAGAATGCCCCAGATACGGAAATCTATAACGTGTCGGGTTATCAGCATTACACCGCCCCGATGTTCTGCGATGCAGCACCCTTCGACAAGGTGGAAGTGCGCCAAGCCTTGAAATGGGCCGTGAACCGCCAGGAACTGGTGGACAAGGTACTGTTTGGTTACGGCAAAGTTGGCAACGACACGCCACTGGCTTCAAGCATCAAGTTCGCCACCAACCCGGAACCTGCCTACACCTATGATCCAGACCGGGCCAAGTCGCTGCTGGCCAAGGTTGGCATGTCCAACCTGAAAGTTGATTTGTCGGCATCGGATGCGGCCTTCGGTGGCAGCGTTGATGCGGCTTTGTTGCAGGCAGAACATGCCAAGGCAGCCGGCATCGAAATCAACGTCATCCGCGAACCCAACGACAGCTATTGGGATAACGTCTGGCTGAAGAAATCCTGGTGCCATTGCTATTGGGGTGGCCGCCCCACGGCAGACATGTTCTTCACCATCTCTCTTGCTGCCGACGCAGCCTGGAACGACAGCCATTGGAAGCACCCGCGCTTCAATGAACTGTTGCTCGCGGCCCGTGGCGAAATTGACGAAGCCAAGCGCGCCGGCATGTATGCCGAAATGCAACAGCTGGTCCACGATGATGGTGGCCAGCAGGTTCTCATGTTCTCCAACTATGTTGGCGCTCTCGGAACCAAGGTTGTCCACGGCGAACTCAACTCCGACCTCGATAGCGACGGCGGTTACATGTATGACCGTTGGTGGTTTGCATAATAGTCCGTTAGCGGATGAATTTGCGCCCCGCTGGAAACAGCGGGGTGTTTTTTTTGGGTTAGGGACCTCATCCGGCCCGTTGGGCCACCTTCTCCATCGAAGGGACTACGGCGTTCACTTCCCTTGATAGTTTGAAAATGGAAACAGGTATCAATATCGTCCCTTCTCCATCCCTTCGATGGAGATGGTGGCCCAACGGGCCGGATGAGGTCCCT
>JANOVS010000151.1:0-5619 GCA_031417515.1 Hyphomicrobiales bacterium | reverse complement strand
GATCAGGAAGTCGGTCAGCGCACCTTCCCTTCGCACATCCGGGTGGAGGTAGGAAGTGATCAGGCCCAGAGGTGTTGCGGCGTCGAAGCGGATTTCCGTGTCATTGCCGAGGTAGTGGGTGGTGGCCCCGTTGAAAGATTTCGAAGCCCGCTCGCCATCGGGTCCGTAGGACATGGTGGTGGCAAGGCCGTTGCGAAGAATGATGATTGGACGGTTCTCGCCGTCATAGACAAAGACCCGCGAAAACTCCGGCCCTGGCCCATCCACATCATAGGAAGTCGTATTGCCATTGTTGTCATAGGACTCGGGCGCACCGCAGATCGCCGTGGGAGCATGGGGCCGCGCAACCGTAGCCGCCGGGTAAACCATGTTCGGATTGGCCGCGCACAGACCGGAATTGCGCACCATGTTGTCGGCATCGTCATAGGCATAGAGGCGGTCATCACCTGTTCCATTGTCATTGTCAGCGGAGATCAAACGATCCAGCCCGTCATAACCATAGGTCCAACCATTGCCCAACTGGGGGCCCGGTTGCGATGAAGTAATCGCCGTGATCAGGCCCTTGGGGTTTCGGACATAGCTCTGGTCGAGATGCACCGTCGCGCCGCGCTGGCTCCGCACCCGTGTCAGGAATCCCCGCGCCGGATCGTAACTGAACTCCGTCGTCGTGCCATCGCCATAACTGATCGACGTCACCTGCCCCCGGGCGTTGTACAGGGTGGACGGGATGAACCAATCAGGCTCGGTGGGGCTGGTGGCATTGGCATTGTTGAATGAGGCGAGGCGGCCTGCGAGATCATAGACAAAATCCCCGGTCCACATGCCATTGGCCAGCTTCTTGCGGCGAAGCGAGCCATCGGGCCAATAGAGATTTTCCAGGGCGTAGCTGTTGCCATTGATGTTGCCATGGCTGTCCTTCATCAGGCGGCCCGCAAAATCATGGTCATAGGTGCGGGTGATGGCAACGGCGGGAAGCGCCACGGCGGACAAGGTTTGGGCCGCTACGGTTCGGGTGGATGTGGAGAGCTTGCCGAGATTGTAGTAGGCGTAGTTTGAATACGAGATGTTTCCGTTTCCATCGTCGGAAGATATGCTTCCTGCGCGCGACTCATCATAAGTGTTGGTCGTGGTTTCTGCAGCAAGACCTGGTGCGGTTACTCTTTTCGTGAGTACCCGGCCCAGGCCATCATAGGTGAGGCTGGTGACGGCTGACTTGGCATCGGTCTGGCTGGTGAGACGCGAGCCTGCATCATAGACATAGGACCACGGGCCCAGATCAGGATCATTGACCGAGACACGCCGCCCCAGCATGTCATAGCCATAGGCCCACAGGCTGCCGCGCGGATCCGTGACGCCGGTGATGCGGCCCAGCACATCCCGGGCATAACGCGTGGCCACAGCCCGCGTGCCATCCCACTTGACGCGCGAAACCACCTTGCCATCCGTATCCAGCGTATAGGTCTGACGCTTGGCGTTTTCGTCGGTTGATGTGACTTCAAGGATGTTTAGCGAAGTGGGCGGTGCAAGAGCATAACTGAGTTCAGTCGTTGCGCCATCCGGATGGGTGGTGGTGATCAAACGGTCCAGCGCGTCGTAGGTGTAGGCCGTCCATTGAATTATCTCGCCTGTGTAATAGGGGGCTGACTGCTGGGCGATTTCGCCTCGCTTGCTGTAGACAATTTGCGTGTTGTTATGGATGGCCCCGCTGGTGCCCCTCGAAACATTCAAGAAAGGCCTGCCGAAACCATCAAGATAGGTGGCAGCATAATCCAGCGCCGTCTGGCCGCCGGGTGCCGGACTGTAGCGCTCGATGCGTTGGAGGCCGACTGTGCCAAAGCCCACATAGTTGGCGTTTTCGTAATTCCCGCCCGGCAAGGTTTTCACATCGATGCGGCAAAGGGGATCATAGGTGAATGTGGTGACTTCGCCGGTCGTGGGCGTCTGGGCCAATGTGCCGTTGAAGCCCGCCTGTTTGAGGGGAAGACCGCAGACGAAATCCCACGCGGTCTTGCTTGACAGCGCGGCGACGGGCGTTTGCGTCAGCACCGGGAAAAGATTGTAGGTGGGGTCGTAGGTGATGGTGGTTGTGTTGTTCAAGCCATCAATGCTGCTCACCACATTGCCGAATGTGTCAAAGGTTTTGCGCGTGGCAATGCTGCTGGTGGCCGCAACGAAATCATATTGCAACGTCAACTCGCAGCGCGTCGGCGGGGCCGCGCTGATCTGGCCGTCATAACGAAGCGACGACTGCCGCACAAAGGGAGAAACCGCGTCATTGACGCCTAAGCGGGTGTTGTCAATCACCGGACAGGACACCAGATAATCCGTGGTGTTGGGCATGTAGGTGATCCAGCGGGTCGATTCGTCACCCGCCACATCAAGATTGCCGTGGTCGGTTTCGCGGGTCAGATTGCCGTAGAGATCAAATGTACGGGCGAGTTTGCTGGTCTTGACCAGCGCGCCTTGCCAAGTCTTGCTTTGGGTTGATGTATTGTCGCAAGCAAACGGCACGCTGGTGTTGAGGGTGAAACCTTCCAGCGTTTCCGCCAGCACTTGGCCTGTGCCATCCAGTTGCCTGAACTGGCTGACCTTGCCGGCGCAGCCGATGGATTGCTGGTAAAGTGTTTCGGTCTTGGGCCGCGTGGTCTCGCCCGTATTGGCGGGCAGAATGGCGGTGACTTGTCGAAAGCCGAGGAATTGCTTTTCATAAGAGTTCCAGCGCCCACCCTCATATTCATAGTCTGTGGTGGCAATAGTGCCCCGACCATCATCCGTGGTCAGGGATTTGACCAGCTGCATCTTGAAAGGAAGCTTGGTGTTGGGAAGCCCGGCGGAGGAGCGATAGGTGACGGAGACTTTGCCGCCGAGGGGGGAGGTGATGGAGGTGAGGAGATCGGGCACGGGGGAAAGGTTGGTGCGCATTTGGCCGGGTTGGCTGAATGAGCCATCAGAAGAATAGTATGAGTTTTGTTCAAATATGTCTGCCATGCTATCGCCCGTGAAATCTCCTACTGATTGTCCGAAACCATAACTGGTGCCAGCGGAAAAAGATTTCGGCGGACTGAAGATGGGCGTTGTCGCGATGTTTTGGATGACTCGGTTTTGACTGCCATCTCGCACCACAAGATCAGACTTGCCGTCACCATCAAAATCACCGGTGAAGGCCAAAGGGGAGCGATACAATGCGGGGCCATATGCTGACGGGATATTTTTTCCTATGTAACTGTCGTAGTTATTCGCAGATGCTGTCGCGGTAAAGCCTGTCAACACATGAGGGGCAGCTAAACTACTGGCAATGTCGAAAGAGGCACCATTTGAATGCAATATCCTGACTTCATAACTTGTCGTCGTCGAAGGCCTGACGACAATAATATCCGTCATGCCATCGCCATTGGCATCGCCCAACAGCCATCCCGATGTGCTGAAATCAAAGTCCCAAGGAATAGTTTGCACAGGCTGGACAATGAAATTTTCGCCTGACGAAATATAAAGCCTGCTGTTCCAAGTTCCATTGGCAAACCACTGCTCGATCAAGTCAGCCTTGCCATCGCCGTTGATGTCCAGAGTTTCGACTTTCCTGGCTGCACTTAGGCCTGCCATCCTAACCGGCGTTTTGGGGAGATTGGGAACAGTCCAGGCGCGGCCTGCAAACGTGCGGCTTTTTAAGCGCCAGATGACACCGTTGACAGACAAGGTGTCCACTCCGCCGTCACCATCAAAGTCTGCGTCCAGAAATTTCCCAGCAGTTGTTATGCTGGGTGCAGTTGTACCGTTCGAAATTCCTTGCCAGCCGCCAGCCTTGGTCATTGGATTTGTCTGGAGATATGTCAGGATTGCCAAACTTGATGTCGTAGTCACCAAGTTACAATTTCTATCGTCGCAAGTCCGCGACACGCTGACCCGCGCAATATCATCTGCAAAATCACCGTCATAGTCAGCAACGTTGAACGTCCAGACATCAGGGTCAGGGACCGGGGGAACGTTTTGGCTGCAGCCGTACTTGTTCAACGAGGTCGAAGTAAAGCTCTGTCCATTGCCATGGGAAAACCACGCCACATCCGAACAAAAGTACGTAAGTGTGCCATAGTTGGAACTGCCGTTGTAATCATTGCCATCCGGCACATTGGCCACCACATCGAGACCAAGACCGTCACCGTCAATGTCTGCGCCGATCGCTATCCAACTTAATACATTGTTGCCGATATAGGACGACCAATTAATCCAGTTCCACGCGCCAAAAGTCACCCCACTCGCTCCACCCGAATAAACCATTCTCACCGCCGGAAGCGACATTCCCCCCGTCACCACCCCCGCCGCGCTTACCGTTGCATCACGGCCAAACTGTTGCACTGTCAACAAGCGTGACAGCTTCGTGCTCGCGCCCACGTCATAACCCAGCGCATACACCCGCAAGCGTTGCCCTCCGGCTTTGATATCGATGGCCTTTAATCGTGTAGTCACCGCCCGGATGTATTTGCCGGTGGCATAGGTGGTAGGATCTGGCCGCGCTTCGGTAATGAAGATGACTTCGGAATTGGCTGTGGTTGCAGCGGCATTGAAGGTTTTGATCGTGTCGATCTCGCAATGGAAATCCGTGGCACAGGTCCACGTGTAAACCAGTTTGTTGCCGCGCCGATCGGTTGTCGAAGCGATATGCCAGCGGAAGTTTTGCGTCGTGGCACCTTCCCGCGATGTATACTCGCTCACCACACCGCGTTTGTCGGTGATGCGCCAGATATTGCTGGCCGTTACAAAGCGGATGCGCAGATAATTTTCGTTGCGCGCTGCATAGGCCACTTCCCCCGCCGCTACGGGTACGGCGCAAGAAGGCGTGTTGGCGGGGGTTTTGATGTAACTGCACGGCACAAGTTCGCTGCCATCAAGCGTAAAGCCATCAGGTGGCAGGCCTGCGGCACCATAGGCTGGCACACCACGGCCGCCGGGCAGCGGATCAGTTCCGGTGGGGGGTGCAAAATTGCCGGCCGTCCTTTCAATCACCGACAATCCTTGCAACGTCCAACCCACACCAATGGCACCACCCACCGATTTAAAATTGCTCACACCGCGTGAAGAATCGTAAGTCAGTGACAGGCTGGTATCGAGGCCGCGAAAATCCGGCACGTCGATCTCGATGCGATCCACATAGCTGCCATTCCAGGCGGTGAAGGGCTGCCGTGCCTCGCTCACCTGCGGGGTTTGCGGCACACTGACTTCCTGGGCCAGCACTGCAACATTCCACAGCGCCAAGGTTATGGCGTAAAACACCACCCGCAACTTGTCCAGACCGCCCATCAGCATTCTCCCAGATCCCCAAGCGAGGAACATGGATGGAAAATCCTGCGCTTCGCAATCAACCACTGGTTGCTTATCCACAAGAAGTTGGGAGCCGTTGCCTTTTTCAACCTATGCCTTAGAGTCTGACTCATAATGATTTGGCGTGAATTCAAGCACTTGCGATTCTGCGGGTGATTTGCTGGGCTGAAGCGAGATAGAGCCAAGCGGTTGCGCTTTCGATGGTTCGCTCGAAGTCTTTGGCGAGGCGGCGGTTGCGTCCCAGCCATGCGAAGGTCCGCTCGACGACCCATCTTCGCGGCAGCAGAACGAAGCCCTTGGCGGTGT
>JANOVS010000150.1:0-12954 GCA_031417515.1 Hyphomicrobiales bacterium | reverse complement strand
CGAAGTTACCATACCTCAATGCAATGGTCGTGAATGCGCAAACCAATGTGGCTTTAGGGGCGCCTAAAAGACCAAAGCAAATATCTTCCCCAGAAAACGTTTGGCCAATACTCAAAAGAAACGGAAAAAAGTGGCTGGTTGAACTGAGTGATCTGCTCGGCTATCCGATTTCAGGTTATTACACCATACCGCGCAGCGGAAAAGCCAAGAAACTAGAGATCAAAGTTGAAAATGTTCATTTGATTTCTCAACCTACTTCTGTGGGAAAAATGTCGGACCACATATTTGGGGAATTGGGAACTAATGTGGAGCACTTCCGCGCCGACTCATGGGTGATCCCGGCGCACCATGAGGCTGCGATAGCCGTTAAACTTTATTTACAAAACAATAGCGCAACATCTTTACCTTGTCTGAATGTTAGGCCAGATTTTTTTGTCTTTTTCAAAGGAAAACGGAGTATTTTCGAAGTTAAACCAAAACTCAGTATTCAAGCGCTGGCCACCGGCATCGGCCAACTTCTGCTCTACGGCAAAGCTTTAGATGCAGAAGCAATTTATTTGGCGCTTCCCGACGCTGAAGTTGGAAGCAAACTATTTGATAGCACCTCCTTTAAGGCTGTTTTGAAAGATACTAATATTTGTATTGTCCCTTTGATCGAACAACCCGATGGCAAATACAAAGTGGGAAGGTTGTGGCGTGTTACGAGGACAGTGAAGCCCTCGTAAAAACTTGCTGAAGAGTGAAATGGGCTAAGGAGGTTGGCTTGACAGATTTTCCGCGAATAACCCGTACCTTGGGTGTGATGGGTGGCAAGCCCTGCATTCGTGGTATGCGGGTGACTGTTGGCATGATCGCTGGTCAAATCGGTTCTGGAGCGACCATTGAAGAGATGCTCGAAGATTTTCCCTATCTAGAGCGGGAAGACATATTGGAAGCTATCCGCTATGCTGGTGCATTGGCGTCAAATGCAGCCAATACCGTAGCACCTGAAGACTTGGATTTTGACGGGTTTTCTATTGATCTCAGCGAGGAGGTTTCATGAACATCCATTCTGTGGGAATTGGACACAATCGGCAAAAGCCCAGCGGAGGATCGTCGCGCATGTATGCAATCGTCTTTGACCTTGATACCCAAACACTTGAGGCGACCTACCCAAATGCTTCGTGGCGCAACGCATATTCAGATGTGCGCAATTTCCTTGCGGAACGCGGTTTTGAATGGATGCAAGGCAGCACTTACTTTGGCAATGACACTGTCGATGCCGTCAAGTGCGTGACAGCCGTTCAGCGGCTGTCCCGCAAATACCCGTGGTTCAAAGCCGCCGTCCGCGACGTGCGTATGCTGCGAATTGAAGAAAACAACGACCTCATGTCAGCACTTGAGGATTTGGATAGCAACTAAGCCATGGCTACATTCACACTCCCTACCAACTCCAAAATCGCCACCGGCAAAACCTGGCCGATGCCGCAAGGCTCAAACCTGCGCTCGTTCAAAATCTATCGCTGGAACCAGGACGACGGCAAGAATCCGCAGACGGATACTTACCATATCAACATGGACGACTGCGGTCCCATGGTCCTCGATGCGCTGATCAAGATCAAGAATGAGCAAGACCCGACGCTGACCTTTCGTCGCTCTTGCCGCGAGGGCATTTGCGGTTCTTGCGCCATGAACATTGATGGCACCAATACGCTGGCCTGTCTCAAATCCTGTGACGATGTGAAGGACGAAGTCAGAATCTATCCGCTGCCCCACATGCCCGTGGTGAAGGACCTGGTGCCTGATCTCACCCGCTTTTATGCCCAGCACCAGTCCATCCAGCCCTGGCTCAAAACCACCACCCCCACACCGCAAACCGAGTGGAAGCAATCCAAGGAAGACCGCAGCAAGTTGGACGGCCTCTATGAATGCATCCTCTGCGCCTGCTGCTCCACTTCATGCCCGAGCTATTGGTGGAACGGCGACCGCTACTTAGGCCCTGCTGTTTTGCTGCAAGCCTACCGCTGGCTCATCGACTCGCGCGATGAAGCCACCGGCGAACGCCTCGACGATCTCGAAGACCCTTTTAAACTTTACCGCTGCCACACCATCATGAACTGCGCCAAAGCCTGCCCGAAAGGCCTCAGCCCCGCCAAGGCGATTGCCGAGATCAAGAAGATGATGGTGGAACGCCGGGTGTGAGCCGCAGGCAATTTGAGGTTTTAAGCCATGCACATTCTTGGACTAATACTGGCAGTTCTGGCGGCAGGCGGCGTTTGGTGGTGGCGCATCAAGGCCGCTGGTGAAGCCGCAAACAGTGCAGCCGACGTGGCAGGTCGGCTCTGGGGTAAACACAAGCGCCGGAAATTCCTGAACAAGGTGGAGGACTCACCCCTTGCCGTGATTGATGATCCGGCAACCGCAGCAGTGGTTCTCATGCACGTGGCGGCAATGGAAGATGGCCCGATCAGTCCTGTCAAGGAAACAACCATCCGGTATGAAGTTGTCAACACGATGCAGATGCTTGATCCCACCGAGATCATCACTTTCGGAAAATGGACAGCCACCCATGCCACCGACAGTAAAAGCCTGATGATGCGCTACGGCAAAATCTGGAATGAAAACCTTACAACAAAGGAGCGAGGCGACCTCGTCGCCATGGTGGAGCGCGTCATGCTGGCAGGCCAATCTGCTCTGGCCACCGACCAACGCGCCCGACTGGATTTCCTGAAACAGCGCTTGGGGCTAGTGGTGAAGTGATTTCGAATGAATGCGCCGGTCAAGCACACTCCCTACAACGGTTCCCACAAGCCTTTCACCATCGGCCTCAACCAGCTTGACCATGCCGAATGGATCGAGGTAGATGACAATCTCGCCAGTTACCTCAACGAAAAGCACCGCCTGTACCGTGAGGAGACCCACAATGTTTTGGTTGCAGAGCCGGACACTGAGGTCGCGCAACAGGAAGTGCTTGATATGCTGGTCGAGCATCTCGCCATCCACTTCCCTGAATTGTCCCGCCAACCTGATCAACGTGTCGAGGGTCCACTCGCCCGCGCTGCTCTCCTCGTCCAGGAAGACCTCGTCCTCATGCGTAAATCCCCTGAGGGTTGGCGTCTTGTTGCGGCTTCCTTGTGTTTTCCATCCGCGTGGAACTTGCGCGAAAAATTCGGCAAACCCTTGCACGAAATCCACGCACCTGTACCCGGCTTCGGCGGGGGCACCCGCAATGCCGGGCTGATCGACCGCATGTTTGACAACCTGCGCCCTGATCACTCCGTCATGCGCTGGAACTGGTCGCTCTATGGTGATGCAAAACTTTATCACCCCGCCTCAGACCACGGCATGAAGAAACGTTTTGGCGATGGGAACTTGAAAGGTCATGTAACCTTGCGGCTCGAACGTCAGACCTTGCGCAAGCTGCCGCAGTCTGGCGACATCCTTTTCACCATCCGCATTCATCTTGATCCGCTCGAAGTTCTGGAAAAGCTGCCAAACGGCAAGATACTGGCCCAAGCCATCAATGAACAAGTCATGGCAATGACCGATGCCGAAATCACCTACAAGGGATTTGCCGACGAACGCCAGCGACTTTCACAGCGCCTTCAGGACATCTCACAAAACAACAAAAACTGAGTGTCGGCATTAATGGGTGCTGGCGACTTTTTCCTTGCCGTCTTTTTCGTCAGGCTTTTTCTTGACCTTGACGATGACTTTTTCCAGAAGTCCGGCAGAAGCTTCCTGGTTTTCCTTTTGATACTTGATCGTGCAACCCAGCAAGGAAGTTTCCAATTTGCCGGCAACTGTTTCGGCCAAATACCCAGGCTTTAACTCTTTCTGATTCAATTTCGGCAGCTTCTTCTTTTTGACCTTGCTGACATAGCTTACAAACTTCGGGTGCGAAGTGAATTTTTCTTCCTTGAAAACCACAGCCAGGGTGCGTGACTGGCAAATGCAGACTTCCACCGGCACCCGCGCCATTTTCCAAAGCCCCTTGGTTGTCACCAAAACCGGGGATGTGCCGAACATATCTGTGTTGCACACTTTATAGGCGGCCAGTTCCGTCTTCGAAAGATTGGCAGCCTTGATCATGGCGTCAATTTCCTCCTGGCTGGGGCCACCACAGGCCGAAAGACCCACGCCGACCAAACCCAGTGCAAGATATTTACCCAATTTAGAAACACGCATGACCAAACTCCCAAAACATAACCAACCAAATTTCCACCTCGGTTGGCATTGTCCTATCAGACAGAGGCTACGGTCAGGTTTTGAAAGCCACTAAAATTTGAGATGATTTAGAGCTTCTCCCCTTTGTGCTCTCCCGGGTTCTAGCCTATATCCACGTTGATCAAATCATCGTCCCGCCATTCCGCAGAAGAGGCCAATCCATGTCGCTCGACAGTTTTAAATCCCGCAAAACCCTGAAAGTTGGCAGCAAGAGCTACGTTTACTACAGCCTGAAAGCCGCCGAAAAAAACGGCCTGAAAGGTATTTCCGCACTGCCCTACACGATGAAAGTGCTGCTGGAAAACCTGTTGCGCAATGAAGACGACCGCACGGTGACGAAGAAAGATATTTTGGGCTTCGTTGCCTGGCTCACCAATAAAGGCAAGGCCGATGCTGAAGTGGGCTTTCGCCCTGCCCGCGTGCTGATGCAGGATTTCACCGGCGTTCCCGCCGTGGTTGATCTGGCCGCCATGCGCGATGGCATGAAGCTGCTGAAAGGCGACGCACAGAAAATCAATCCGCTGGTGCCGGTTGATCTGGTCATCGACCATTCCGTCGTTGTTGACAACTTCGGCAACAACAAGGCGCTGGCCGCCAACGTGAGGCGTGAATACGAACAGAACATGGAGCGCTACAAGTTCCTGAAATGGGGGCAGGGTGCCTTTGAAAACTTCCGCGTTGTTCCTCCCGGTACCGGAATTTGCCACCAGGTCAATTTGGAATATCTCTCGCAAACCGTTTGGACAAACACCGAAACTGTTGTGAAGGGCAAAAAGAAATTCAAGGTCACCGTTGCCTATCCTGACACGCTTGTCGGCACTGACAGCCACACCACCATGGTCAATGGCCTCGGCGTTCTCGGTTGGGGTGTGGGTGGCATCGAAGCTGAAGCCGCCATGTTGGGGCAACCGCAATCCATGCTGCTGCCCGAAGTCATCGGCTTTAAAATGACCGGCAAACTCAAGGAAGGCGTCACCGCCACCGACCTCGTGTTGCTGGTCACCAACATGTTGCGCAAAAAAGGCGTGGTCAACAAGTTCGTCGAATTCTATGGCCCTGGTCTCCCCGCCCTCACCTTGGCCGACCGCGCCACCATCGCCAACATGGCGCCGGAATATGGCGCAACCTGCGGCTTCTTCCCCGTGGACAATGTAACATTGGATTACCTGAAACTCTCCGGCCGCAAGAATGATCGCATTGCATTGGTGGAAAAATATTCCAAGGCCCAAGGCATGTTCAATGGCCGGGGCGCACCAGACCCCGTGTTCACCGACACGCTTGAACTTGATCTTTCAACCGCCGTACCCGCCATGGCAGGGCCAAACCGCCCGGAAAAATTCGTGCCCTTGCAAGACATCAAGGCAGGTTTCCAATCCGCCCTTGATCAACCCAAGGACAAAGCCGGTTTTGCCAAAACAGGAGAACAGCAAAAGCGCGTGAAAGTCGAAGGCAAGAATTACGACTTGGGCCATGGTGACGTGGTCATTGCCGCCATCACGTCTTGCACTAACACCTCAAACCCCTCGGTGCTCATTGGTGCAGGGCTGCTTGCCCGCAAAGCTGCAGCCCTCGGTATCACCTCAAAGCCATGGGTCAAAACCTCCTTTGCTCCGGGATCGCAAGTCGTCAGCGAATATATGGCCAAGGCGGGACTGCAAAAAGACCTCGACAAGATCGGCTTCAATCTCGTGGGCTATGGCTGCACCACCTGCATTGGCAATTCCGGCCCGCTCGATGCTGCGATTTCAAAAGCCATCAACGAAAACGGCATCGTCGCTTCGGCAGTGATTTCCGGCAACCGCAATTTCGAAGGCCGCGTCTCACCCGACGTACAAGCCGCATACCTGGCCTCGCCACCACTCGTCGTCGCCTATGCGCTTGCAGGCTCCACCCAAATCGACATCACCACGGAACCCTTGGGTCACGACAAAAAAGGCAAACCGGTTTTCTTGAAAGACATTTGGCCCTCCAACCAGGAAATCCAGAAATTCATTGCCAAAAACATCACCGCGAAAATGTTCAAGTCGCGCTATGCCGATGTGTTCAAGGGTGACAAGAACTGGCGCGGCGTCACCACATCCAAAGGCGAAACCTACGCTTGGGACAACACCTCAACCTACGTGCAAAACCCGCCTTATTTCGCCGGCATGCAAATGAATCCGAAGCCCGTGACCAACATCACGTCAGCGAAAATCCTTGGCCTCTTTGGCGACAAGATCACCACCGATCACATTTCCCCTGCAGGCTCCATCAAGGCCGCATCGCCTGCTGGAAAATATCTGACGGCAAATGGCGTCGCCCCTCTGGACTTCAACCAATACGGCACACGGCGTGGCAATCACGAAGTGATGATGCGCGGCACCTTCGCCAACATCCGCATCAAGAACCACATGGTGAAAGCTGCTGATGGCGCTGTGAAAGAAGGCGGCCTCACTTTGCATCAACCAGACGGCACCGAAATGTCGATTTACGATGCCGCCATGAAATACCAGAGCGAGGTAACGCCATTGGTCGTCTTCGCCGGCATTGAATATGGCAACGGCTCATCCCGCGATTGGGCCGCCAAAGGCACCAACCTCCTCGGCGTCCGCGCCGTCATTGCCCAAAGTTTTGAACGCATCCACCGCTCAAACCTCGTTGGCATGGGCGTCTTGCCCCTGCAATTCAAACAAGGTGATTCGTGGGCTTCGTTAAATCTCAAAGGCGATGAAACCATCACCATCAACGGCCTCGAAGACGGCCTGAAACCCCGCGAAATGATGACTGTCGATATCGCCAAACCCGACGGCACAAAATCCTCAATCGAAGTCCTCTGCCGTATCGATACCCTCGACGAAATCGACTACTACAAGAACGGCGGCATCCTGCATTTCGTGCTGCGGAATATTGCACGGGCGGCTTGAGAGACGTTTTTGAGACGGTTCCCAAAAGTACGTTGTAATTTGTGTATAAAAAGCACATATTATGCGCAATCACACGGAGTAACCCTATGGCAGACAAAGTAAGGCTGAATCTTCAACTCCCCCAAGAGCTTTATAACCAGCTCGAAGTATTGGCGGAAGAGTCATCGACGACACTGAGTGATGTTGTCCGTCGTTCTTTGGCTCTCATGCAGACAGCCCATTTGGGCAAGAAGCGCGGAAATCATCTGGGATTTGCCAAGAATCCAGAAAAACTTGACCAAGAGATTGTTGGTTTTTGAAACTTGAAAACCGATCTCAACATCAGCCAACTGGTGGACAAAGGTATCCCTAGTTTGGTTACGGTTGAACATGATGATGACCGCCAGTCCCGTCTCCGAAAAGAAGAACTTGAACACCGCCATCAGCTTTTAAAAAACTGGATCATTTTCGCTTTGGTTGTTGGTTCCTATTGCCTGTTGTTTGCATTCTGCATCTACATTATTCTTAAAAACGATCTTTCTGCAGATACCACGCAAGGAAAGCTCGCTTGGCTCGGCGTGACATCACTTTTTTCAGGCTTGGTTGGCAAGTTCACGACACTGGCAACATCAAAGTGAGAATTGCTTCCAGTGCGGGGCCTTCAAAGCAGGAGAACAACCATGGCCAAAGGATATTGGATCGCGCATGTTGATGTGAACGATCCTGAAGGTTACAAAGAGTATCAGTCGGCGAATGCGGCGGCGTTCCGCAAATTTGGTGCGCGCTTTTTGGTGCGTGGCGGTGCCTCGGAAATGCCCGAGGGAAAACTCCGCTCGCGCCATGTCGTTATCGAGTTCAAGGATTACGCGACGGCACTCGCTTGTTACAGTTCGCCGGAATATGCTGTCGCCAAAGCAAAGCGCATGGGCAGGGGCCAAGTAGACGTGGCCATTGTTGAAGGCTACGATGGTGTGCAACCGGTGTAATGCAGTCAATCGCAGGTGTTGAGACAAGAAACTGATCTGTTCTTGCAAAGGAGAAACCACATGGCTTATTTTGATTTCATGGTCACCCCAGCAAAGCTGGATCGCATGGCCGAATATAAAAAGCTGGTGTCAAAATCGGCCAAGCTTTGGAAAAAATGTGGCGCACTCACCTATATGGAATGCGTTGCGGAAGATGTGAAACCCGGCAAGACTACGTCTTTCCCGCAAAGCCTCAAACTCAAGTCAGACGAGATCGTCGTGGTGGCACTCATTGGCTACAAATCGCGAAAGCATCGCGACCAAGTCTGGGCCAAGGTGATGAAAGATCCCTTCATGGCCAACTACGACATGAAGTCAGCCCCCTTCGATGCCAAACGCATGTTCTTCGGCGGCTTCAAGAAGTTGGGCGGATTTTGAGACCCCACCCCCGGTCCCTCCCCGCAAAGCGGGTAGGGGTGAAGGGGTTCGCCCACCCCGCGAAGAGCGGGCAGGGGCAGGGGTGGGGTCTTCAACAGCTTGTGATTGGCAAGTGTTCGATCCTTTGCCCATGATGCATTCATGGAAAACCTCATCACACGTCGCCAAGCCCTGTCCTTGGGCACCGCAGGCCTTATCCTTCCTGCATTCACAAAATCTTCCAGCGCGGCAAACACGCCCGTGCTGGTCGAACTCTTCACCTCACAAGGCTGTTCTTCCTGCCCGCCCGCCGATGAATTGGCAGGCGAACTGACCAGCGATCCCAACACCTATGTCGTCTCGCTCAATGTCGATTATTGGGATTACCTTGGCTGGCGCGATACGTTGGCAAAACCCGAATACGCCCAGCGCCAATATGCTTATGCTTCAGCCCGTGGCGATGGCAGGGTTTATACGCCGCAGATGGTGATCAATGGCTTGGATCACGCCGTCGGCAGCAACCACAATGCAGTGGCAGGCAAAATTGCCGAAGCCCGTCAAAAACCCTTGCAAGTGCCGCTCAAGCTTTCAATGACGGCCAAAGAAATCAAGGTCGATATTCCGGCCACTAAACTGGATGAAGAAGCCACCCTTTGGCTCATGGCCATCGAACCCCGTGTCGAACAAAAAATCATCCGCGGCGAAAACACCGGCAAGGCGATCACCTATCACAATGTGGTCCGCAATCTCGTTCCTGCTGCCATGTGGAAAGGCGAAGCCTACAAAGGCTCATGGATGCGTGACACTGTGATGACAAAAAGCAGCAAGACATGCATCGCTGTGTTGCAAGTGGGTCAGGCCGGCGGGGTTTTGGGTCTGGCGAAGGTTTGATTGTAACAGCCGCCCCAGATCAACCGATCAACCGATCCTTCGAGCCTCGAAGCACTGTCGGAAACAAGCACATCCCCCACAACAATAACGCTCCTTCACAAACCCGTGAGACTTCGCTGTCTTACCATCTTGTAATCAACCGCAGCGCACTCCCAATCGTTACTTCCTTACGACACCGCGATGAACGCGGCGTCATCATTCAATCGGGAGATTTCCTATGCGTAAAACAATCATCGCAACCCTCGCACTTGGCTTCGTCGCAACAGCTGCATTCGCTGGCCCCATGGTCGGCGGTGCTGAAATGTTTGCTGAAAAAAACATTGTCGAAAACGCCATGAACTCCAAGGATCACACCACGCTGGTTGCCGCAGTTGTTGCAGCAGGCCTGGTTGACACCTTGAAGAGCGCTGGCCCCTTCACCGTGTTCGCCCCCACCAATGATGCCTTTGCTGCTCTGCCAGCTGGCACCGTTGACAAGCTGCTTCAACCCGACATGAAAGACACCCTGACCAAGGTTTTGACCTGCCATGTGATTGGTGCCAAGGCGCTTGCAGCTGATGTGATGTCCATGGTGAAAGCCGATGGCGGCATGCACAAGGCCAAGACGGTTGGCGGTTGTGAATTGACGTTGAAGCTTGATGGCGACAAGGTTCAGATCATGGATGAAAACGGCGGCGTTGCCACTGTAACCATTGCCGACGTGATGCAGTCCAACGGCGTTATCCACGTCATCGACAAGGTGCTCCTGCCGAAGTCGTAATACAACGGGCTCCCATTCACGCTATGAGTGGGAGCCCTACAAATTTTCCAGTTGCGGAATGTAATTGGGTTTTGATGGATCAACCAAGGGCTTGCTCGGCAAGGTGTCCTGATCGACATCGGATGTGAACGACGTTTCCTTTGAATCAAGCACCACGCCCGCCTTGTCCAAGGCCCGCAACGTCACTTTCAATGCAACGCCTTTCTTGATACCCGTCAAATATTTGCTTTCCATCTTGTAAGTCAGCTTGCCGACGATCACCGGGCGGCGAACGCTTTCGCGTGTCGTTTCGCCGGGAATATCAAACAGCGCTTCCACCGTTCCGCCCTCCGGCAGCGGCTTCATGGTCCGCGCCACCAGCACCATGGTGGCTTGTGAGTAACGGTAGTTGAAGGTGATGCCGCCCCCTGCAATGCGCAGATATTCGATGTCGATTTCCTCGCCCCCACAAGCCGTCATCAGCAAGGCCAACAACACAAAAATCTTTTTCATGGTTGCTCGCTTTCTCTTTCGTCTCGCAGGCCCGCCAATCCTTCGGGCCGCAACACCAACACCACGATGATTATCATGAACACGGCGACATCACGATAGGTGGTGGAAAACAGCGCTGACCACAACACTTCGATAATCGCCAAGGCGCAAGCCCCGACAATGGCACCGCGAATGCTGCCAAACCCGCCAATTACCGATGCAAACATCGCCTTGAAACCCACCAGCAAGCCCGTGGAAAAATTCGCGCCACCATAGAAAATCGCCGACGTCCATCCCGTTACCCCGGCAAGCGCACCGGCGATGGCAAAACTCTGATGCGCCACCAACGTTGCATCAAGCCCGCACAATGCCGATAGTTGCAAAGACTGCGCACAAGCCCGCCAATGCAAGCCAAAGCGCGTGTATCCCAGCAGCAGGCCCACCAGCAGCACGGCAATCAACCCCAACGCAATCGCATAGGCCGACATCACAGAAAGCCTTACCGGAAAATCACCACCTATCGAAAACACCGATAGCCCGGCCAACAGCGGCGGCACCCAAACATCACGGCTCGATGATTGCAGCCGCATCACCTCTTGCAAGGCTATGGAAACACCAATCGAGGCAATCATGAAAGCCAGGGGATTCTCCAGCAGCTTGCGGCCCATCACCGCCTTCGCCACAACAGCCCCCAGTGACGCTCCCGCAGTGATGGCCAACAGCAGCGCCCAGAGGCTGGCCATCCACTCCCCATCGCCGCGCACAAATGCGGCAAAGCAGGCATAGACCGCTGCAAAGCTGCCAAACATGGCAAAATCACCAAACGACAAAAATATCCGCCGGGTGATTCCTTGAATCAGGGCAAACGCCACCGCCAACGGCAAATAAAAGCTCGCCAGTTGCACGATGTTCAAACATTGTTGAAACCAGAAGGCGGCGCTCATCGTGCCAACCCTCTGGTCATGGCATTCATGCCGCCTGTTTGATCAGGCCACGATTGATAATCGCTTCGGCGATCTGCACCGCATTGAGGGCAGCCCCTTTGCGCAAGTTATCCGAGACCACCCAGAAATTGATTCCGTTTTCGATTGTCGAGTCATCGCGAATGCGGCTGATGAACGTCGCGTAATCGCCCACACATTCCACCGGTGTCACGTAACCACCATCTTCACGCTTGTCGATCACCATGCAGCCCGGAGCTTCACGTAAAATATCGCGGGCTTCATCAGCTGAAAGTGGCGTTTCAAATTCCACATTCACCGCTTCCGAATGGCCAACAAACACCGGCACCCGCACGCAAGTGGCGGTGAGCTTGATCTTGGGATCAAGAATTTTCTTGGTCTCCGCATTCATCTTCCACTCTTCCTTGGTGTCACCGGAATCCATGAACACATCGATGTGGGGAATGACGTTGAAGGCAATCTGCTTGGTGAATTTGCGCGGTGTGGGCGAATCCGTGACGAAAATGCCCTTGGTCTGGGTCCACAATTCATCCAGGCCTTCCTTGCCAGCACCGGAAACTGATTGATAGGTCGACACCACGACGCGGCGGATTTTTGCTACATCATGCAAAGGCTTCAGGGCCACAACCAGCTGCGCCGTCGAGCAATTGGGATTGGCAATGATGTTCTTGCGTGTGTTGCGCGCCATATATTCGCTGAGCACATGGGCATTCACCTCAGGCACAATCAACGGCACTTCAGGATCATAACGCCAGAACGACGAGTTATCGATAACGATACAACCCATGGCTCCGATTTTTGGCGACCATTCCTTCGACACCGCCGAACCCGCCGACATCACGCAGAAATCCATTTTCGAGAAATCAAACTGCGCCAGGTCCTTGCACTTCAGGGTCTTGTCGCCATAGGAAACTTCCACGCCCATGGATTTGCGAGAAGCAATGGCATGCACCTCATCGGCCGGAAACATGCGCTCCGCCAGAATGTTCAACATCTCGCGGCCCACATTCCCCGTGGCCCCAACGACAGCAACTTTATAACCCATCACAATTCCTCAAAATTCCAATATCCGCCGAGTTTCTAAGCAGCAACCAGCAAGGTGTCAACCACACACCCCACCTGCCCCTCTCCCCTCGCGGGAGAGGGTGTCTGCCGCGAGGCAGACGGGAGAGGGCCGTGTCACGGTAACAACCTCTTCCCACCCCAAACCAAATCACCTAACGTTGCAGGATGGGGATTACAGCCGAAAAATTCATCAGTATACCCCGACTCAATGATTACCCGAAATAGGGGTTGCCAGAAACGCTGGAAGCGATTCTGATCGGGGCATGATTCGTCCAGGTTTTCTCAGCGCAGATGAACGCAGCGAACTTCGGTCGCTGGCGCGGGATGGGGCGAGC
>JANOVS010000149.1:0-6372 GCA_031417515.1 Hyphomicrobiales bacterium | reverse complement strand
CCCCCCCCCCGGCGGGGCGGAGTTGCCCCCCCAGGCGCGGAGGTGGGGGACACAAGACAATCAGTTGCGTGTCATGTTTTCCAAGTCGGCGGCTGTGTCAATATCGCGCAAAACCCCCGCATCATCCACTTCAACTTCGGTGGCCTCGCTTTTGATTTCTGCAATCAGGCGGCGGGCTCCTTTGTCGCCAGAAAGTTTCAGCAGGCGCGGAAAGTGTTCGGCCCCCCATAAAACCGGATTGCCGATTTCCCCTTGAAAACTTGGCATCACAATCGAGCGGTGTTCAGTTGGATTGAAGGCGGCAATCAGCCGGTCAATCACAGGACCACCCACGCGCGGCATGTCGCCCAGGCACACGACAATAGCATCCGCTTCGCCAGCCGCCTCTACACCTGCCCGCAGTGAACTGGACAAACCCGTTGCGTAATCCGCATTGGGCACCAATCGCACTTTCAAACCAGCAAGGACAGATTCGCAATCCTTTGCACCATGACCCGTCACCACAATCAATTCATCGACGCTGGACGCCAGTACATTTTCGACCACGACCCGCAACATGGGACGACCATCCACTTCCGCCAGCATCTTATGGGAACCCATGCGCGAAGATTTTCCGGCGGCCAGAACGATGGCCACCACACGCGGTGCCGCGTTCAATTCCCGCGGGCTGGGGCGCGACGGAATTTCCGCCAGCAAACCTCCTGCTCCCATGTCCATGATGTCTTCACCTGTGACAGCAATTCCCGCCATGATGCGTTCCAGCACCCAGTCAAAGCCATTGCGCTTGGGCGAGCGGGCACAGGACGGAACGCCGATCACCGGGATGTTTTTCAACCGCCCCAACATCAGCAAATTGCCGGGATCGACTGGCATGCCCAGATGCACCACATCGCCGCCCGACTCAACCAGCCCCGCCGGAATGATATCACCACGATCAACAATCGCCGATGCGCCAAACACCAAAATGCAATCGCTGCCCTTGGTGGAAAGTTCCGCAATGGCTTTAGCAACGGCCTGTTGCTCATGCTCAACGGTCATCACATCGCTTAAAGTCAAACCCAGTGCATCCAGCCTTTGCCTGATTGATTGTTCGGACTTCGCGATGATGCTGGCTTTGGTTTGCGGCAATCGGGTGATGACAAGGCTCACTTGCCGTCGCTGGAACAGCCGCACATGCAAAAGCGGCTGCGCGCCTACAATCGCCAATGCCTTTTCCAAAACATTGCGCGGTGTTGCAAAGGGAATTATTTTGACCGTCGCCAACATCTGCTTGGGCGATACCACGGCGTGGGGTCGCAACGTCGCGATGGTCAGGCTTTCGTGCAAGTGATTGATGGCTCGCACCCGGTCAACATCAATCACCGCCAAGCCATGCTGCTGCGCATGAACATTGGCCCGGCCCGTGAATGCCTGCTGGGCCACACTTCCCGGCCCCGCCACAGCAAGCGCTAGAGCACGCGCGGCTTTGTCTTCGGGAACATCGTTTTCATCAAGTCGAGCAACGGTTATGTGAGTGTGTCCTGAGGCTATCAGCAACGCGATGTCATCAACCGAAATGATACGGCCCTTCTTGAAAACACCATCACGATGCCGCACACCATGTGCGAGTAGGGTGCCCACGGCTTCAGACAAAGGCAGCTTGCCAAATATCACGCCCCCAACCTCAAAACCCGAGTCATCTCCGCCATGATTGAAATCGCAATTTCTGGCGCACCAACCGCACCAATGGCCAATCCAATCGGCCCGTGAATGCGCCCCAACGCCGCCTCGTCAAATCCCCGTTCCAGCAAGCGCTCGCGGCGCGAAGCTTGGGTTTTCTTCGAACCCAATGCGCCAATGTAAAACACCTCGGATTTCAGGGCGAGATCAAGCGCCGGGTCATCAATTTTTGGATCATGGGTCAGCGCCAAAACAGCAGTGCGGGCATCCAGTCCCAGGTGTGGCAAAATTTCGTCCGGCCACTGATCAAATAGTGTCACGGAGGGAAACCGCACTCCCGTGGCAAAGGCCCCACGCGGATCAATGACGGTGATATCATACCCCGCCGCATCAGCCATCGGGATAACACTTTGAGCAATATGCACAGCCCCGATGATGACAAGTCGCAGTCGGGGATTATGGACCGACACAAAAACTTCGCCCTGTGCGGTTGGTTCGACACTGGATTTATCAAAACGAAAGGCTTTTTCAAGCATCGGTGCAAAAACATCTGTTGCCGATTTTTCACGTGCCACCAACCGCTGGGCACCTGTCTGGAGATCTGTCACGACAGCAATGGCATGTCGCAATTTTTGTGCGCCAACCACAGCTTCCAACAGGTCGCGCCTCAATTTACCGGCTCCACATAGACCCGTATTTTTCCACCGCAAGCCAGGCCCACTTCCCAGGCCTTTTCATCTGCCACACCAAAGGCCAAAACCTTGGGGCTTCCTGAGGCAATGGCATCCAACGCCTCACTCACCACAGCGCCTTCCACGCAGCCGCCAGAAACCGAACCTTCAAAATTGCCATCACCGTCAATCACCAATTGGGCACCCACGGGTTGCGGTGCTGATCCCCAGGTTTCAATGACAGTCGCAAGCGCAACTTTCCGCCCCTCCCGCAGCCATAAATCAGCTGTTGCAAGTACCATTCGAATTCAATCCTCAAACCGTTTCAGCCACGCCTTCGGATCATGCGCCGCACGCCGTGGCTTCGCAAGTGTGGCGGCAAGATCCGCCAAGCTATCAAGGCTGTGCACCGGACGAAATTCATCGACATGGGGCATGATGGCCCGAATGCCGCCGGCCTTGGCTTCGAAGCCATCAAAACGCAACAGGGGATTGAGCCAGACAATGCGCTTTGCCATGCGCCGCAGACGCTGCATTTCAGCGCTAAGCTGATCGATATCATCCCGGTCCAGCCCATCGGTCATCAGCAAAACATGGGCACCCTGCCCCAACACGCGACGCGCCCATTTGACGTTAAACTGGCGCAGCGTCATCCCAATTTTAGTGCCGCCCGACCAATCCTTGACAGCGGAAGAAACCTTGTCCATCGCTTCATCCACATCGCGGCGTTGCAGTTCCCGCGTGATGTTGGTCAACCGCGTGCCAAACAGAAACACAAAAACCCGTGAACGGTCATTGCTTAAACCATGTAGGAAATGCAGAAACATCCGGCTGTAGTTGGAGCAAGAGCCGGAGATATCACAGAGCACCACCAGCGGCGGTTCGCGCCAGCGCGGTGTTTTGCGGGCAAGCGAAAGTGGCTGTCCACCACTGCGCAAAGCCGCCCGCAAGGTGCGCCGCATGTCAATGGTTTTGCCCCGTTGTGCAGCCTGGAAACGTCGGGTCCGAACTTCAATCTTGCTCAGGCGCAAACGCAACAAAGCCTGTTTGGCTTCTGCCTGCTCGGCTACGCTCATTTGTTCAAAATCCTTGGCCCGCAAAACTTCATCGGCAGAGGCCTGGAAAGTTGCATCTACTTCAAGCGCCTCAGGGCGCTGGGCTGACGACACTTCGGTCTTGTCAAACATCGCTTCAGCCAAACGCTTGAAGCCGGGATCACGCTTTTTCTCATTCGGCTTGCGCGATATCTGTTGATACATCAACTGCATCAGCTGTTCGAGCATCTTGGGCTTTTTCCAGAACACGTGGAATGCCTGGTCAAACAGTTCCTTGTGTTCGCGCCGCTTGATGAAAACCGAATGCAAAGTCCAGTAAAAATCTTCCCGCTTGCGCAACGGCCCCGCCCCCGCTGCATCTAGCGCATCCAATACGGCACCCGGCCCAACCGGAATGCCAGCCTCCCGCAACACCCGGGCGAAATGCATGATATTGGCCGCAAGATGACCGGAAGGTGGTTGATTGCTGTTGGCGGCGGGCAACATTTACTTGCCCATCACGCGCAAGTCTTCCTTCACCTGGTTGAGAATGCGTTTCGCCTCAGAACCCTCCATGCGGGAGATATCATCCTGATACTTCAGCAGTACGCCCAGCGTGTCATTGACGGTCTGCGGATCCAGCGACACGCAATCAAGTTCATGCAGTGCCGAAACCCAATCCAGCGTTTCCGCCACGCCTGGCAATTTATACATGTCACCGCCACGAAGAGCCTGCACAAAGGCCACAACTTCCTTGGCCAAGCTTTCGGATGCCTTGGGACGGCGGCTGCGGACAATAGCGAGTTCCCGCTCAGCGCTTGGATAACCAACCCAATGATAAAGGCATCGCCGCTTCAAGGCATCGTGCACTTCGCGTGTACGATTTGAGGTAATGATAACGATGGGCGGTTCCTTGGCTTTGATCGTGCCCAGCTCCGGCACCGTCACCTGAAAATCCGACAACACTTCCAGAAGAAAAGCTTCGAAGGCTTCATCGGTGCGGTCCAACTCATCGATCAACAAGATGGGCGCACCACCTTGATGGCTTTCCAGCGCTTGCAACAAGGGCCGCTTTATCAAAAAGCGCTCGTCAAAAACATCATGGCCCAAACTGGCCCGGTCCATTTCACCCGCCGCTTCCGCCACCCGGATTTCAATCATTTGCGCCGCATAGTTCCATTCGTAGACGGCTGAACTTACATCCAGACCTTCATAACATTGCAGGCGGATAAGTTTACGACCCAGCGCTTCAGCCAGAACCTTGGCAATTTCAGTCTTGCCAACGCCAGCCTCGCCTTCAAGGAAAAGCGGTCGCCCCAGCTTGAGTGACAAGAACAACACAGTGCCCAAATCCCGCCCCGCCACATAGCCATGGTCGGTGAGAAGTTGCAGGGTTTTATCGATGGAGGATGGAAGATTCTTGTTTGCCATATCAGGCTGCTATACGCTTGACTTTGACGCCCGACTTCCTTGCGGCGGCCAGATCATAGGCACTTTGCATTCGAAGCCAGTGTTCGGCAGTACCGCCAAACCCACTTTCGAGTCGCAATGCCATTTCCGGAGAAATACCAGCACTTCCATTGATAAGGTTGGAAAGTGTTTGTCTGGTCACACCCAGTGCAGCCGCCGCTGCGGTCACACTCAGGCCCAAGGCTTCAATGCATTCGTACCGGACAATTTCACCGGGATGTGGCGGATTTTTCATGGCCATTTGTAATTCCTGTCAGTGATAGTCAACAAAATCGACGTCGTGAACATTGCCATTTTCGATGCGAAATATGACTCGCCAATTGCGTGAAATGACGATGCTGTGAAACCCCGTCAAATTACCCGTAAGGGCATGCAATCCAAATCCAGGTTGTTGCAAATCCTCAGCAATCATCGCGCTGTCAAGGGCGAACACTGCACGACGCAGTTTTGCAACAAACTCTGGTGGCAAGCCCCTACCATTGCCGCCCTCAAACAGCTTTTGCAATGCCTTGCTTCGAAAACTTTCGATCACTTTGTCACATGTAAAGTATCAATTGTCACTTGTCAACAAATCAGCCTGCGGGGTTTGTTCCCGGCAGGCTGAAATTACTTGTTTTGATTTGCCTCAAGCGATCGACGCCACTGCCCGCCCAGCCAACACGCTGATCAAATGCGCACGGTAAGCCGATGTCGCATGCATGTCGCTCAACAATCCCTTGGCCGATACCTTGATCCCGGCGATTGCCTTGGCCGAGAAATCCTTCGACAAGGCTGCTTCCAGATCAGTGGCACGGAACGCTTTCGGCGCTGCACCCGTTACACCTACACGCACTTGCCCCTTGCCATTCTGGCTCAGGAACACGCCCGTCAGGGCATAGCGCGAGGCTGGATTGGGAAATTTGAAATGGGCCGCTTTCTTGGGAATGGGGAAATGCACCGCTGTGATGATTTCGCCAGCCTTCAAAGCCGTTTCAAACATGCCGACAAAAAACTTGTCAGCATCGATCTTGCGCTTGTTGGTTTCGATGGTGGCACCCAAGCCCAGGCAGGCTGATGGATAATCCGCCGCTGGATCACTGTTGGCAACCGAGCCGCCAATGGTGCCTTTGTAGCGCACATGCACGCCACCAATCTTGCCCGCCATTTCAGCCAAAGCTGGAATGGCTTTCTTGATTTCCTTGGACGACGCCACTTCCATGTGGGTTGTGCCGGCCTTGATGATCACGGCGGTCTTCGACACTTTGATTCCCGAAAAGCCTTTGATGGCCGTGAGGTCAATGATGTCCGTTGGTGCCGCCAAGCCCTGCTTCATGGTGGGAAGCAATGTGTGGCCCCCCCCCATGTATTTTCCATCCTTGGCTTTCTTGAGCATGGCCGCAGCTGCTGTTGTGGTGGCAGGGCGGTGATAATTGAAGTTTTCCATTTTTTCCTCCCGCCGCTTATTCTGCAGCTTTTTTCATGGGTTGCATGGCCGACCACACCGTCAGGGGTGTTGCAGGCATTGCAATGTCGCGCACACCAATGGCATTGGTGATGGC
>JANOVS010000148.1:0-1887 GCA_031417515.1 Hyphomicrobiales bacterium | reverse complement strand
GCTGGGGGTCTGCGGCGCTGGGCGCGTGTTCCCGGCCATAGATTGCCAAGACCTCTGCCACGGTCATTTCCTCGGAGGTAGCCGGGCCACTTGGGCGGTCGCTGGTGTGAATGTGGTTTGCGAGCGCGACTTCAGCTTCGCGGCGATTTCGTGAGCCTGTGCTAAGGTCGACCCGTCCATTTTCGCGGATGACCCAGATACCTGTGTCCTTGCGCTGGTAGATGCGCGCTCCTTTGGCCCGTTGCGGCATTTCTCGATCAGCCCTTCATAATCTGCCCGTGCAATGCGCGTGGCGCGCCCAAAGCGCACCAAGAAGCCATGTTCGGTGGCGGCATTGCGAAGCGACCCGACAGGCAAGCCCAATTCTTGGGCGGCTTCTTCAAGCGTGGCAAGTGATCGGTCGTCTTTCATGTTCCACCATCCCCGGCGCGACAGGCCAGCAACCGAATGCGGCGCGGCAATCACCAGCCGGACGCGAACCGGCTGGTGAAGCTGTTGCAAAGGCCCGACGTCAAATTCGCCTACCCGTGCTGCGGGTGTTTTGAGCCACCGCCCGCTGGGCCACTGACGGCGAAACCCTAACCGTCAATTCGATGACAAGTACCGATCAGGCACCCGGATTGCGGAACCACGCCGCGGTTTCGACGAACTTCGCGTCAAGCGCCCAGATCATCCGAAATTCCATGCCCAGCGTGTTCCAGCCGGGGCGGCTTTCAATGATCGGGGTCTTCTGGCCCGACAGGAAGGCGTGAGTCAGCCCGTCATTGAACGCCGGATCGGCAAGCAAATACCAAGCCGTTTGGCTGGTAAGGCCCGGTTCGATGATCAGTTCCAGCGCGCCGCCGAACGGGTTGACGTTCGACACTTGGTTCGCCTGAAGCGACGCAAGCAACTGTTGCGCCGTGGTTTCCTGCGCCGGGGAAGTGACAATCGCCCAAGGCTTCAGGGCGAAGGTTTCACCCCGCGACCCTTTGGCGTTGCGAAGCTCCGTCCGCGCGACCGAAAGGCTTGCGACCGAAAGCACGGTTCCAACGGCGATGGTATTGCCGCGCCCGACAGTGAACATGGGGTTGCCGTCGGCCATGTTCTGCCCCGCCCCGGCGTTCGCCTGAAGCGGTTCCAGAAGCGTCAGGCGAAGGCGTTCGATGGCACCGCGCTGCATGTTCGACTTGATGTCGGCCAGAAGGTCGGTGCGATCATTGACCAGCGCCTGATTGCCAATCGCCATACCCGTTCCGAAATCTCGGGGTCTGGGCAGCAACTCGCCTTTTTCATCGGCGGAACCGAACAGGATTTCGCCACTCTGACCAATTTCTTGCGGAATGGTCGTCGACGAAAGGGTCAGGCTGCGGCCTTGGTGATAGGTGCTGCGTTCGACCTCACGCGACGCCCGCGCAAGTTCCGGCATGGCTTGCTGCATCCCCTTCCCGACCGCGTTCGACAGCGTGTCCGCCGTGATCTGCGAGAAATCCGTCGTGCCGTGATACCCGGTGCCTTCCATCCGAAGCGCCGCCGCGACGTTTGCAGGCCGTGCGCCCGCCGCCCGCGCCAACTGCATGACCATATCGCCCATCGACATTGACGCGAACTCGCGCCCGATGGTCGGCTTGTGTGAAGCTTCGATCCGGGCAGTCAGGCCGTCGACCATCTTCGCCCGCAAGCCTTCGCCATGATCCCAGCTTCGCCCGACGCTGAAGGTCGGTTCATGGGTCCGACCCCCCGCCGAGTCCCGATCAGCGATCAGATTCAGGATGCTTTCCCGTGCCAGCGACTCGACCGTCGGATCGGTTGCCGGAACGTCTTCGCCAAGGGTGGCCAGATAGTCCGCAACCGCCGTTTCCAACTCTTGGGCGGTCAGGCGGTTGGTCTTCGCCAGTTCGGCGATCA
>JANOVS010000147.1:0-8394 GCA_031417515.1 Hyphomicrobiales bacterium | reverse complement strand
CGCTTGGCAAAAGCAGATCGCCTCGGGCAAACTGCTTGCGGGTGGTATCTGTCCACATGTGAAACTCCATCGTTGCTTCGCAACACCGATTGAATCACAAACGATTGATATCACCCAACTTCTTTTTCGGTCAGACACTGAGGCCGCACAGTTTCGATCTGGTGGATGGATCAAAAATCGGTGGAGTTTACGGGCTTGACCTTTCGCCACAGGGTTTTGGCCGTCTGCTGAAACTTGCCGACAAGACCGAGCGCATAGCCTTTGAACGTTTCGCCTTGGGGCGCTGGAAAGCCGCGGCTGCCAAGGACATTGCTATGGCCGGGGAATGCAACACCGGCTGGATTGATGATGCACCGGAAGGCGAGAAGGATTTCTACATGTCGTTCGAAGCCACGGGATTGGCCGTCACCCGGGTTGACTATCCCCATGTTGCATCGGTCTGCATGTTCACCGATTTCAACCCGACGATCATTCCCTGGGCTGATCTTGCGCCATGGCTGAAGCGAGATCAGAAATTGCTGACAACGGAAGTCCAGTGAACAACAGGCATACCACCGCCTATGATCGGCAAGCCCTAGCTTTCCAACCCGGATTTCCCATATAAGCCCGGTCATGAACGCTGCTGCCATTCACTTCCGCAAAATGAACGGACTCGGGAACGATTTTGTCGTGATCGATGCCCGGCAAAAACCCTTGGCAATTTCCGAGGAACAGGCCCGGGCCATTGCGGATCGCGCCACGGGCGTGGGCTGTGACCAGCTGATCGTCATGGAAAAATCCGATCGTGCCGATGTGACCATGCGGATCTGGAATGCTGAAGGCGGCGAGGTTGAAAGTTGCGGCAATGCCTCGCGCTGCATCGCCGACATCGTCATGACAGAGACGGGCCGGGACAGCGCCACCATTATGACCAAGGGTGGATTTCTGGCGGCGAAAAAGGCTGGCGATCTAATGGTGACCATTGATCAGGGCAAACCGAAATTCGCCTGGGACCAGATTCCGCTTTCCGAGAAATTTGCCGATACACGCCATATCGAACTTTCGGTGGGACCGCTCGATGCGCCGCTGATGCATTCGCCATCGGTGGTGAATGTTGGCAATCCCCATTGCATCTTTTGGGTGAAAGACCTCAACATTGCCAATCTCGGCAAAGTTGGCCCGATGCTGGAGCATCATCCGCTGTTTCCCCAACGCAGCAATATAGAAATGGCACGCGTCGTGGCGCGCGATCACGTCATCGTCAATGTCTGGGAGCGTGGGGCCGGATTGACCAAGGCTTGCGGCACAGCGGCTTGCGCCGTGATGGCGGCGGGTCACCGCATCAGGATCATTGATGCCAAGTGCCGTGTAACTTTGCCGGGTGGAGATTTGTTCATGGCGGTCAATCAAGAGAATGGCCATGTACTGATGACCGGACCTGTGGCTTATGAATATGACGGTGTGTTACCGGATGGTTTGTTGACATGACAGAAGTTCGGGTTGAAACCTTTGGCTGTCGGCTCAATACCTACGAGTCTGAAATCATGCGGGGTCATGCAGAAAAAGTCGGGCTTGCCGATGCGATTATTTTCAACACGTGTGCCGTAACCGCCGAAGCCACGCGGCAGGCAAGGCAGGCCATACGCCGGGCACACAAGGAAAACCCGGAGGCGCAAATTATTGTGACGGGCTGTGCGGCGCAAACCGAAGCCGAAGTTTTTGCCGCCATGCCTGAGGTCACACGGGTGCTCGGCAATGAAGAAAAACTTGTTGCTTCATCCTGGTTGAAGAATACCAACCGGCCGCGGGTTGATGTTTCAGACATCATGACTGTCACCGAAACCCGCCCCCCGATGATTGATCAACTCACGGCGCGCACCCGCGCCTTTGTGCAGGTGCAGACGGGTTGTGACCATCGCTGCACCTTTTGCATCATTCCGTTTGGCCGGGGTAATTCGCGCTCGGTGCCGCTTGCCGATGCGGTGGAACAGGTGCGGCGGCTGGTGGCTTCAGGTCATCATGAAGTGGTTTTATCGGGTGTAGATCTCACGTCGTGGGGGCCTGATCTTGCGGGTGCGCCCCGGCTTTCAACCCTGCTGGCGGCGATCCTGAAATCTGTTCCGGACCTGAAACGTTTGCGGCTGTCATCGGTTGACTCGATTGAAGTCGATGATGCTCTGATTAAACTCATCGCCAGTGAAGAAAAAATCATGCCGCATCTGCATCTGTCGTTGCAGTCCGGCGATAACATGATTTTGAAACGGATGAAGCGCAGGCATATGCGCGAGGACTCAATTGCCTTTTGTGAAACGCTGCGGAAGCTTCGGCCCGAGATGGTTTTTGGGGCTGACATCATTGCGGGGTTTCCAACGGAAACAGATGAGATGTTCGAGAACTCGCTGAAGCTGGTGGATGAATGCGGTCTCACCTACCTGCATGTCTTTCCGTTTTCGCCGAGGCCCGGCACACCAGCAGCCCGCATGCCGATGGTTGGAAAAGATGTGATCAGGCGGCGGGCCGCATTGCTGCGCCACAAGGGCGAGGCACGGCTTGCAGCATTCCTTGCCGCGCAAGTTGGCCGCAGGCAGCCTGTGCTGATTGAAACGCCATTGACCGGTCGGACCGCACAATTTGCCTTGACTCGTTTTCAGCAACACATGACGCCGGGGGCCATCGTGGATGTTGATGTGATTGCCGCACAAGCCAGTCATCTTGATGTGAGACTTGCCGCATGAGCGGGTTTTTCAAAAAACTTTTCAACCGGATTGTCGGCAAGACTGAAGAGCCGGTTGTCGATGTTGCGGCACTCCCGGCACCAGAACCGGTGATTGAAATTGCGCCGGAGCCGGTGGTTGAAAAAACCAAAGCCAAGGCAAAAGCCAGAAAGTCGGAAGCCAAAAAACCCGAAGCCAAAAAACCCGTTGGCAAGACCAAGGTTGAAGTCACAAAACCCGGTGCAGCGAAAGCTGACAAACTGTCGGCGAAAAAGATCACGGTCAAGAAGGCCGCCACTCCGGTTGAGGTCATAAACAAAACAGCTGCCAAAAAACTCGTACCCAAAAAAACCGCATCGAAACCCGCCGCACTTCAAAAAACCGAGCCTCAAGGAGCTCCTGCTAAAAAAACTTCTGTTGCAAAGTCCATACCTCTGCCACCTGAAATACAGCAGGCGGAAACACCTCCGGTTATACTTCCAACAATTCTTGAAAAGCCATCACCTGCCATCATTGAAACACCACCGCCTGCCGTTGAAACACAGCAACGCCGGGGTTGGTTTTCACGTCTTACGGAAGGCCTGTCGAAGTCATCAAAGACCATCACCGGTTCAATCACGGCGATATTTACCAAACGCAAGCTGGACAAGGAGACCCTGCAGGAGCTTGAAGACACTTTGATTCAAGCCGACCTTGGCATTTCAGTGTCTGAGCGGATTATCGCTGCGGTTTCCCACGGGCGGTATGACAAGGAAATTGACCCCGATGAGGTCAGAAACATTCTTGCTGCCGAAGTGGCCAAGGTTTTGCAACCCGTCGAAGTGCCGTTCAATTTTGGTTCAGAGAAACCCTTTGTTGTGCTCGTTGTCGGAGTCAATGGCTCTGGCAAAACCACAACAATCGGAAAGCTGGGTGCCATTGCGGCGCGAGAAGATTTCAAGGTGAAGTTTGCGGCTTGCGATACATTTCGCGCCGCTGCCATCGAACAACTTACGGTATGGGGCAAGCGCGTCGGGGCCGAAACCATTTCGCGACCGCAAGGGGCGGATGCAGCAGGTCTGGCCTTTGATGCGATGAAGGCTGCAAATGAGGATGGCACTGACATCCTGTTCATCGACACGGCGGGACGCCTTCACAACAAGGCCTATCTGATGGATGAACTTGACAAGGTGGTGCGGGTCATCAAGAAATATGATGCAGCGGCTCCGCATGCGGTGTTGCTGGTGCTGGATGCGACGACGGGCCAGAATGCCATTGCCCAAGCCGAGGCCTTTACCAAGGTGGCAGGCGTCACTGGCCTGATCATGACCAAGCTTGATGGTACGGCGCGGGGCGGCATCCTGGTCGCCATCGCCGAGAAATTCAAACTGCCGATCCATGCCATTGGCGTGGGTGAAAGCATCGATGATTTGCAGGCTTTTGATGCGGTGGCATTTTCGCGCGCAATTGCCGGACTTGAAAACACGTAATGGAAGAAAAGACATGACAACTGAAACCCGCAAAGAACTTCCGCAGCTGTACAGGACGCTGCTGGAATTTATGCCGCTCGTGGTGTTCTTCGTCGCCTACAAGATGAATGGCCTGCTATGGGCCACAGGCGCATTATTGGTTGCGACGTTGCTGGCGGTTGCCATTCAATATGGCCTGACGCGCAAGATTTCAAAAATGCAGCTCATCACCACGGGCATGGTTGTCGTGTTTGGTGGCCTGACACTTTATCTGCAAGACCCCTTCTACTTCAAAATCAAGGTCAGCATCATCAACGTGCTGCTCGGTGCGGCTTTGGCCATTGGACTGGTTTTGAATAAACTTTTTTTGAAAGACATGTTGGGATCATCAATTGACATGCCTGATGCCGCATGGCGCACATTGAGTTGGCGCTGGGTGATATTTTTCCTGGCCCTGGCGATACTAAATGTTCTGGTATGGCAGGGGTTGTCAGAAGACATGTGGGTAAACTTCAAAGCCTATGGCCTGCTTGGCCTGACCATGGTGTTTGCCATGGCCAATGCGCCCTTCATGGCCCGGCACATTATTGAGAAAACCGATAAACCCTCCGCAGACGGATGAATGGCTGCACTGGATTTGACATGAGAGTCAAGACTTGCATGATGCAAAAAACTGTTCGAGGTTAATCCAGCGGGTTAGTGTTTCATTTCATTGTCGCGGGTGCATTCCGGGATCATGTTTTTTGCTTGCGGCTGTAAATGAGACTCGCTAGGACTCCGCGACGATTGGGCATGACTGCATGCGGGGCATGTTGGCATTTTATTAAAGGGTTATGTAATGGCCAATCCCTGAAAGGGATGGTCCTTACAGGAGCAGGGAACGAATGTCGGTTAGTAAAGACGCAAAAACATTTGCGCGGTCTTTCTCTCATCTGTTGAAACGGGCCGTGCAATATTCAGTGCATCGTTATGTTGAGGCGGTTGGCAAAGAGGGTTTGACGCATCGCCAATTCACGGTGCTTTTGGCTGTTGACATGAATGACGGCAAAAGCCAGACCGAACTGGTGAAGATCACCGGCATTGACCGCTCGACTCTCGCTGATCTCGTGGCACGCCTGATGGCGCAGGGTTATCTGCAGCGCCGCCGCACCAAGGAAGACGCCCGCACCAATTCGGTAAAGTTGACGCCACTTGGAAAGAAGCTGCTGAAGACCGCCCAAGCCGCCGCCGATGATGTGGACAAATCCATGCTCGGGCAGTTTTCTGCTGCAGACAGAAAAACTGTCATGGACAGCCTGAGCCATTTGGCTGGCATGATGGACAAGGTGGATGAGTCGGAAGGCGAAGTCAGCAAAGTGCCTGGCAAAGTGAAATTGCGCCGCCGGGCTTAGGCAGGGTTGTCGACCTCAAGGCAGCGGTGTTGCCGCCTTTTTTATTTCCGCATCGAGCACTGTGGCATTGGCCAGGGGTCCCACATGCTTGTGGCGGATGATGCCCTTGCCATCGATGACAAAAGTTTCCGGCACGCCATAGCCACCCCAGTCAATGGTGGTGCGACCGTTGGGATCAGCACCGATTGCCGTGAAGGGCTGGCCAAGGGTGCCGAGGAAGCGCCGGGCATTTTCGGGTTCATCCTTGTTGTTGATGCCCACGAGATTGATGTCGGAGCGCTTTGAAAGTTCCATCAGAACGGGATGTTCAATCCGGCAGGGACCACACCAGGACCCCCAGATATTGACGACGGTGACTTTGCCCTGCTTCAGGTCAGCATCTTTCAGGCCGGGGACGCCAAGTTCCGGTATCGCCGCAAGGGCAAAGGCCGGGACTGGTCTGTTGAGCAACACCGAAGGCAAAAAGCCTGGATCGCCAGAGAGGCCGCGCCAGAACAGCAGGCCGATCAGGACGAATGCGGCGACCGGCAGCAAGGCGGCAAGGCGGGTTTTGGTCATGATTTTTTGTGAGGCGATTCGCCTGGATCATTCAGGCCGCGGGCTTGCAAATCCCGGCGCAATTTCTTGCCGCGCCAGATGCCTTGGAAAAGCAATCCCAACAACACGACGGCGAAAAGGCCGTATGACGCCGCTACGAATCCCAGATGGGGCGATGAAAAATCCATTATCTTTTATCCATGACTTTCATTTGTTCTGCCCGCAACTTCCGGGCGCGCACATCGTTTTTCAGCAGCATCAGATGCGTACAGAGAAAAAACAATCCGGAGGCCACAAACATCATGGCGAGGGGCCAAAGGATTGAGGCATCGATGGCGGGACCACCTTTGCGCAAAATGCTGGCGGGTTGGTGCAGGGTATTCCACCAGTCGACGGAAAATTTGACGATGGGAATATTGATGACACCCACGAGCGCCACGATGCGGGCAAGCGATGCCGCCCGTTGCGGATCATCAAAGCTGCGCCATATGGCCATGTAGCCGAGATAGAGCAGCATCAGCACAAACATCGATGTCAATCGCGCATCCCACACCCACCAGGTTCCCCACATGGGCTTGCCCCAGAGGGAACCAGTCGCAAGGGCCAGAAAACAAAACCCGGCACCCAAGGGGGCCGCAACTTTTGCAGCGCTGTCGGCGAGGGGATGACGGAAGATCAAGGCCATGGCACTGGCAATGGCCATGAAGACATAGATGAACAAGGCAAGCGAAGCCGAGGGCACATGCACATACATGATGCGCACAGTTTCGCCCTGCTGATAGTCGGCAGGGCTTGCGGCCAGTGCCAGATAAAGCCCGTAGGCAAAGGCCAGCACAGTTGCCGCCCAGCCGAAGGGCAAGATGCGGTTGCTGATCGAGAAAAAGCGGTGGGGATTGGCGAGGACTTGCATGGTGCTGGTTTAACCCGGATTGTTCATTTGAGATAGGCCCGCAAAGCCGCAGCCGCCGCAAAAGGTTGTATGGCCAGACTGATCAAGGTGAGGGCCAACAAGACGACAAGCGAGTTGGCTGCACTCGACGGGCCATTTTGCGCAAGGGTTGCAGAAAGTCCGAATATAAGGACGGGCACATAGAGCGGCATGACCAGCAAGGCCACCAGCAAGCCGCCGCGCCTAAGCCCAGCGGTGATCGCACCACCAATGGAAGCCAGCAGCGACAAGGCGAGGGAACCCAGCGCCATGGCCATCCAAAGTACCGCCAAGGCAGCCATATCGATATTGATCAAGATACCCAGGCATGGGGCAATCAGGGCAAGCGGCAGACTGACAGAGAGCCAATGGGCCAGCGCCTTGGCCAGCACCGTCAATTCCAGCGGTAGGCTTGCCCCCACCAGCCCATCAAACGTGCCGTCTTCAAAGTCTTGCTGGAATATCTTCTCGCTGGTCAACAACACGGCGAGCAGCAGGGACAGCCACATGATGCCGGGGGCGAGGCGTTGCAGCAGGTTCTGGTCAGGCCCCACGGCAATCGGGATGAGCACCAGCACGCTCAGCATAAAGGCCAGACCCGCCCCTGCACCGCCGCCTTGAAGCAGACCTAAATGAATGTCGCGCTTGAGAATGGCCAGAAAAGCTTTCACGGGCGCGAACCCCGCAAATCAATGCGCGTGCTTGAAGTCACGCCAATGTCGCCATGGGTTGCAGCGATCACCATGCCGCCGCCTGCGAGATGTTGCTGGATGCGCACGATCAAAATGTTTTGCGACGTTGCATCAAGGGCGGTCGTTGGTTCGTCGAGCAGCCAGAGCGGACGCTCCGCCACGAACAGGCGGCTCAAGCAAAGCCTGCGACGTTGGCCCGCCGAAAGCAATTGTACGGGATCCCGGCGCAGGCTTTCGAGGTCAAAAGCTTGCAAGGCCTTGGCAATGGATTGGCCTTCCAACACGTCACACCAGAATTGCAGGTTCTGCTCAACGGTCATGGCGGGTTTCATGGCATCGCCGTGGGCGATATAATGCAGGCGGGATGCAAGCGGCACATCAGTTTCGGCCGAGATTTTGATCTCTCCCGCCGACAACGGCACAAGTCCCGCCATGGCGCGGAGCAAGGAAGACTTGCCAGCCCCATTGGGACCGCGCAATTCTGCCATGTCGCCAGCCGCCAGGGCAAAGTCCAGATTCTGAAACAGCCGCCTGCCATTGCGTTCGCAGGCCAAAGCTATTGCTTCCAGTTTCATGAGTTGCGTTGTCGGCAAATCAAGTACCAACGAGAAGAATAGTTGATGGTTCTTCTCCCTCCCCCTTGTGGGGAGGGCCGTCGCGCATGGCCGCCAAAGGGACCTCATCCGCCCCGTTGGGGCACCTTCT
>JANOVS010000146.1:0-12097 GCA_031417515.1 Hyphomicrobiales bacterium | reverse complement strand
CCCTGTCTCTATGGCCAGTTCATGGTGACGGTGGACATGAAGACGGGTGCCCCCATGGGCGGCACACCGGAAGCCGCCCAGATGATGTTTGTCATGGGCCAACTGGCGCGGAAATATAATCTGCCCTGGCGCACTTCTGGTTTCCATGTGGGGTCGAAACTCAATGATGCCCAGGCCGGCTATGAATCCAATATGCTGATGCATGCGGCCATTCTGTCGGGTGCGAATTATATCTGGCACGTGGCGGGTTGGCTGGAAGCAGGTTTGACGTGCGGCTATTCGAAATTTGTCACCGACGCTGAGCAACTCGTAGGCTGGTACAAATATGCCGGTGGATTGAAATTTGATGATTTCAAGGAGGCCATGGCAGCAGTGCGCGAAGTCGGGCCACAGGGACATTTCCTTGGCACGGCCCATACCCTCGAACATTTCGAAAAAGCCTTTTTCATGCCGAGTGTGATGGATTTCAACTCATTTGAACAATGGTCGGCAGAGGGTGCGAAAGACCACGATACACGCGGCCGCGACAAGGCGCGGGCGATGCTGGCGGCTTACGAGAAGCCGAAAATGGATGAGGGTGTTGCGGAGGGATTGCGGGAGTTTATTGCCAAGCGTGAGAGCGAGTTGCCGAATAATGTGAGTTAGAGCGGTTCCGGGTTAGTTTGAACCATCAACCCACGCGCACCGTCATTCCCGCGAAAGAGCACGAGTGTCCGGGGAAACTTATGGATTGCCGTAAGTACTCCCAAAGTCCGTCTTTCCAGCCAAGCGTAGCCCTTGCGGAGCGCGAGCTGGAACCCCGCTTTCTTTCAACAAGTTGCGCTTGTTGTCAGCAAAGCTGGTTTCCAAATCGCCCGCGATAGAGCGGGCGTTTGGAATGACGCTGCGAGAGTGAGACTGCGATTCCAAGAAAACCGGAGCCGCTCTAAATTGGTGGCATCCCCTTGCCATTTCGCGCGGCGAAAAATTCGGCAATCAGTATCTTATGGTTAATGCCTATAGCCCAGCTGTAACCAAAAATTCAGACATTCAGTATTATTTCCTTAAGCATAAATTTGATTTTGGGGATTCTCGATATGTGGTTAAAATTTGGTTTGTGTGTATTCACTGCTTCCGTGCTGCTAGGCAATGCCTCATTCGCGGCTGACACGATCGAGCAATCTGAAATATTGGGTGGTGGTTTTTACGGGTCCATATACGTTGGCGCCGACACTGGCATTGATACGGATAATGGTAAAACCATAACCACCCCTGGCATTTTATTCGGCGGCAAGCTTGCCAATGACAACGCAGACACTCCCTGGGGATGGCAACTTGATAGCGAGTCAAAATATTCAGACATTTCTTGGGCCCGACCTCGCCCCGTTGATCTTGACGGATATGTCTTTGGCAATGGTGCGACAGCGCATTTGACCTATCGCCCAGATTTGAACAGCAAACTGGGCATCTACGCAGGATATGGTGCGACTCATTTTGGAATCGAAAGCACAAATGGCACATTCCTGGCAGGCCCAATAACAGAAGTAACTTCGCTGGATGTGCTTGCGGCCGTTGGTTTGGAAGGCTTTACACAACTGGGTGAAGCGACGTGGATTCAAGGCCGCGTGGGCCTTATTGATCCGCTATATTCTGCGGCTTCGGCGGGCGATGGCACGACGACTGTGGATGTGAGCGATACCGACATTCTCGGCAAAAACGTTGGCGGCATGGTCGCGGTCAGCCTGAGCCATGATTTCTCTGATGCGATTGCCGTACACGGCGACGCAAGTCTTGCCGCTCTGCATTTGTTTGGAGGCGACGTTTCTTCCACTTTGATTTTGGTGGCTGGCGCTGATTACAAATTTGATGCGGCTCCCGTCAAACTTGGCATTGCGGGTGGCTATATCTACCGTACCACTGACGGCGACGGAGACGGCTTGTTTAACGTGAGTACCCGCTTGACCTATTCTTTCGGTGCACCATCTGCAGGTTCCACTGGAAGGCTCTTCAGTGGCAGCGCGTTTTCGCTGGGTCTTTAAATACTCTCACTGGAAATACATTCATCTATCGCGCCCGTTTTCAGTTGCCTGAGAACGGGCGTGTTGCATTCAATGCCGGGCATGATGTTCAACCCATGTCGATGATGGTACTTTTTTTGATTCTGATGATGTGCGCGAAAGCGAGTTGCCGGATAGCGTGAGTTGAAAAAGTTCATTGAGGGTCTTTGTGTATCCCCGACCTCCGGCCTTCACTGCCCTCCAACCCGATTCTTCATCGGGGAGGAGGTGGCCGAAGGCCGGAGGTGGGGGTGCGCTGGTATGGTCGGGCGGAGAATATTTCAAATAACCCGCCCCTGCTTTAACCACTGCCCAAAACGCTCCAGGCCGTTGTGCAGGGTGTCGTGATTTTTCAAATAGCACATGCGCAGAAAGCCTTCGCCGCCGGGGCCGAAGGTGCCGCCGGGGGCGAAGCCGACGCCGGCTTCGTCGATGATGCGAAGACAAGTGGCCAAAGAGTCCGTCATGCCGTCGATGGCGAAGAACATATAGAAGGCACCATCGGGCACCTGGAAGCGCAGGCGTTCATTTTGCCGGAAAGCTTCGACGACGATATCGCGATTTTGACGCGCCGTGGCTACTTGGGAAACAACAAATTCATCACCATGTTCCACGGCATGGGCACAGCCCTTTTGCAGGAACACCGGAGAACCCGATGTGTTGTATTGTATGAAGCGCTCGACAATCGGCGAGAGTTCACGCGGCGTTTGTATCCAGCCTTGTCGCCACCCCGTCATGGCCCAGTTTTTGGAGAAAGTGTTGCAGAGGATCAGGCGTTCTTCGCTGTCGCAGACATCGAGGAATGAAGGTGCGCGTTTTTCGCCGGGTTTGCCAAAATAGAAGCGGCCATAAACTTCATCAGCCAAAATCCAGACGCCTGACTTGCGGGCGAAGTCACGAATGGCAATCAGGTCTTCGCGGGTGGCCGTCCAACCCAAGGGGTTGGAGGGTGAGTTGATGCAGATGGCTTTGGTGCGGGATGTGTGGGCTGCGAACAAGCGATCCAAATCCAGCGCCCACGTGCCATTGGCAAAGGTCATGGGCACTTCAACGGGTTTGGTGCCTTGAATACGCAGGGGTCCGGCATAGTTGGGCCAGGCCGGCGTGGGAATGATGATCTCATCACCCTCTCCGGCGATCATTTGAATGGCATTCTGGATGGCCTGCATGCCGCCGCCGGTGATGCCGAAATTATCGACGTGGAGGTTCACGCCATAATGCCTGGCATGATAGCGCACCAGGGCTTCGCGCAATTCGGGGATGCCGCGTTGCCAGGTGTAAAATGTGTCTCCGGCGAGCAGGCTTTCGATGGCGGGTCGGCAGAAGACTTCCGGCGTTGGCAGGTTGCCCTGGCCTGACCAGAAGGCCATGACATCAGGTTTCGTCATGCCATGCATGGCGGCGGTGACAATGCCGCTGTCGGGTTCGGTTTGGGCGGGGCGGGTCAGGCTGGCGATCAGGTCTTGCATGCTCACTATAGAGCAAAAAGAAAACCCGCGGGCAAGGCCCACGGGTTTCCAACCATATATGCGAATTCGTATTACTTCTTGCGAAGTGAATCGCGGATTTCGGCAAGCAATACATCGGTTGTCGATGCGGCTGCTGGTGGTGCTGGTGGCTCAGCCTTCTTCATGCGGTTTGACAATTTCACCAGTTGCATCAAGATGAATGCAAGGATCAGAAAGCCGATAACGATAGTGATAAAGTTACCGTAAGCGAATGTCGCACCGGCTTCCTTGGCGGCTGCCAAGGTTGCATCTTTCGGGGCACCGCCGGCAAGCTGCACAAACTTGTTTGAAAAATCAATGCCGCCGGTGGCCAAGCCAACAATTGGCATGATCAGGTCATCAACCATCGAACTGACGATCTTGCCGAAAGCGCCGCCCATGATAATGCCGACAGCGATGTCAAAGGCGTTGCCTTTGAACGCAAAGTTCTTAAATTCATTCCACATATTTTATATCCCCCTTCAGGAATTATTGACGTATCCCACGATGCAAAAACCACCGTAACGCGCTGTTTAACGTATTATTAACAGTCAAAAAAGCTTTAATTTATGGATTGCCACCACTCACTGCAGATTGGACGCCGTTGTCTTTTTCCCGGATTTTGGATAGGTGACAGGGATGTGAAAGCCAAAATCATGTCGGCAACGCCCCGCTTGTTGAGATCGTTTTTCCCGTCCCTTGAGCCCTATCATCGCGGGCGGCTGCGGGTTTCAGCCATGCATGAACTTTACTATGAGGAATGTGGCAATCCCCACGGCAGGCCGGTGGTGGTGTTGCATGGCGGGCCGGGCGGCGGAATTTCGCCTTTTCTGCGCAGGCTGCACAATCCCCAGGGCTACCGCATTATCCTCTTTGACCAGCGGGGTTGCGGGGCTTCCACCCCCTACGCCAGCCTTGTCGATAACACCACGTGGCACCTGGTTTCGGATATGGAAGTGCTGCGCGAACATTGCGGGGTGGAGCGCTGGCAGGTGTTTGGTGGTTCCTGGGGATCAACTTTGGCGCTGGCCTATGCCCAGTCCCACCCACAGCGTGTGAGCGAACTTGTCTTGCGGGGCATATTCACGCTTCGCGAACAGGAAGTGCGCTGGCTTTACCAACGCGGTGCAAGTGAAGTCTTTCCGGAGGCTTTTGCCAAATTCCGCAGTGTCATCCCGGAAAATGAATGGGGTGATCTGCTGGTAGCCTACCACAGTCGGCTTACCGGGTTTGATATGGATGTGCGGCAGCGCTGTGCCACAGCGTGGAGCACATGGGAAGGTTCCTGCCTCACACTTCTGCCAAATCCAACCATTGAAGCCCAGTTCGCTGATCCGCATTTCGCTGAGGCCTTTGCACGGATTGAATGCCACTATTTTTTCAACAGGGGATTCTTCTCCCATGACGGAGCGCTGCTCGATGGCATGGCCGCGATCAAACATTTGCCGGGGGTCATCATTCAGGGTCGCTATGACATGGTGACGCCTGCCGTCACGGCGTTCGAACTGTCGCTGGTGTGGCCCAAGGCTGAGCTGCGGATGATCGCAGATGCCGGACATGCCACAGCTGAGCCAGGAATCACCGACGCCCTGGTTCGCGCGACGGATGGATATCTGGCGTTCGAAAATATCGTCGGCTGATCAGACCGCACAAAACCAAGAGTTGCGATATTTCGCCACGCCGTTGATTTATCACGTTTATCTGACTTTTAGTTAACCACACACCGGGCTGACGAACATCAAATCGCCACAAAATGGTCCCGCAATGGCCCTATCGCGGCTACTTTATCGACCCATTCCAACGCCAGTTTGAGCCTCGATCCGGCGGGGATCGAAGCAGTGATTTGAAGCCAGCGAGACTTGGTAATGCGTGTTGGTTTTACTGGTAACTCCCCTCCGAATGTGTGTGAGTAGATTTTGAATTGTTCCGCGTCGGGCTCCTGTCGCCGTCCCGAGCTCAACGCGGATCAGTAAGGCCCGTCGTTGCTTGGTTAAGCGGTGACGGGCCTTTTTCTTTTTGGGGCTTTTGGATTTCAGGCCTGGTTCTGCTATAGAACAAAACATGACTCTTGATTCTCCCGTTTTGATTATTGGTGCCCGCAGTTTCAGCCTTTTCGAGGTGGGGCTGGCGGTTTCGTTGCTGGCATTCACCCTGCTGCTGTTTGCCGTGTATTTTGCCTGGCGAGGCACCCGGGGGCGGGCAGAGGAGCAACTGGAAACATCGCAACGCACCGCTGATCTCGAAATGCGTCTGGCTGAACTCTCAGGCTCATTGCAGAGCTTTGCATCCCAGGCGCAAGGCAATACGGTGCATTTGCAACGCACCCTGGATGAACGGCTTGACATGGTGAGCCAGCGTGTTGGCTCCGGCCTCAGTGAACAATCGGAACGCACAGCATTGTCGCTCGGCCAATTGAATGAGCGCCTGGCGGTAATTGATGCGGCACAACGCAACATCACGTCGCTTTCCAGTGAAATGATCAGCCTGAAAGACATTCTTTCCAACAAGCAGGCCCGCGGTGCCTTTGGCCAGGGCCGCATGGAAGCCATCATCCGCGATGGATTGCAAAGCAAGGCGTTTGAGTTTCAGGCCACCTTGAGCAATGGCACAAGGCCAGACTGCCTGATCAGCCTGCCGGATTCGCGATTGCGTTTGGTGATAGATGCCAAGTTTCCATTGGAAGCCCATTCGGCCCTGTTGGCGGCCAAGGATGATGGTGAGCGTAAATCAGCTGAAGCCCGGTTGCGCGGCGATATGGCCAAGCACGTCAAAGACATTGCCGAGAAATATCTGCTGACAGGCGAGACACACGAAACTGCAATTCTGTTTGTACCCTCCGAATCAATCTATGCGGATTTGCATGAACGGTTTGAAGATGTGGTGCAAAAGGCCCATCGCCAGCGAATCATCCTTGCGTCGCCCAATGTATTGATGCTGCTGATCCAGACCATGCAGGCCATTTTCAAGGATGTGGCCATGCGTGACCAGGCCCATGTCATCAAGGCGGAAGTTGGCAAGCTAATGGAAGACGTCACCCGCCTGAAGGACCGCGCCATGGATTTGCGCCGGCATTTCGACATGGCCAATGGGGACTTGGAAAAACTCGGTGTGTCAGCTGACCGGATTGCAAAACGCGGCGTGCGGATCGAGAGTCTGGATTTGGAAGAAGTGGACGCAAAGCTTGAAGCACCGCGCCCACGTTTGATCAACACGGGGTGAACAGCCTCGTATTACTTGCTCAGATAGACTTCTGCCGTGACGGCTTGTTTTACGGCTTCAAAAGCTTTGGCCAGATCTGCGGCGTCATCGGCGATGAAGAAGTGCTTGTCGGGATCGGTTGAGCAGTTTTTCAGGCGCTTGCGGGTAGAACTGTCATCAAGGTCGAAGGCCATGGTGATGATGGTGATGCCATCCTTTTTGGCTGACGTGCAGAGCGATTCAAGATTTGTTTCACCTTGTGCCACGGTGCGGATGCCACTGGGGCCAAAGCCGGGTTCGGTTTGCATGCCATCAGTGAGCACCACCATGAATTTTTCGGTTTCACTGTCTTTGAACGAGGCACCTTGGGTGTAGGGCGCATTGGGGGACAGCATGTGATAACCAAATTCCACACCGACGGCGATATGGGTCCAGGCATAGGGCTTCATGATGGCAAGTTGATTGGTGACGGTTTTGAACTTGTCGGTGAGATCGACCGTGGTCAGATGATTGTCGACATAGCCCTTGCAACCCCAAGCCAGATGTTCGGGGGCTTGTGCCTGTTTCCATTTGGAAGCAGCGTCAGCACCTGGTGTTGCAACCGTGGTGTTGAACGGGAACTTGCGGTCTTGCGTGCATCCCGTCCATGAACCCGTACCAATAGCTCCCAGCACATGGGCCTTGGGCAAGGTTGTATAGACGTGATGGGAAAACGGCACGAGGCCGAATTTGACTTTGTCGGAAGCTGTTGCTGCGAGATCGTTGACGAGAGCCGTTGCAGCTTTTTTCATGGCGACGTATTTGATTTCCTTGCCGGACACTTCACCCATGGAACCTGAGTAATCCAGCACCAAGACAATCTCGGCCTTCTTGTCGTTGGCTAATCCAACTTCGGCCTTGCTGATGGCATCCATGGTGTCGATGCCTGCCAGTTGCATGAAGGCCATGGGCAGTTTGAGTGTCGCGTCAGACGTCACGATGCCATCAACGATCTTGAAATTCGCGGTTACCGGATAGCCTGCCGCCGCACCATGGGCGATATTGGCGTCAAACATGGCTTTTGCGGCTGTGATGCGGGCTCCGTCGGTTTTCAAATTGGTACCGGCGGCAGCCAAGGCACCAGCGTCGATGGCAGACTGTAAATGGGTTTGGGCTGAATTGTATCTGGCCATGTCGATGGCGGCACCCGCTGCCAGAAACAACGGCAAGGCTGCGAGGGCATACATGACGGCCACGTTGCCGGTGGTGTCTTTCAGAAAGGACTTGAAAGGCCTTGCGAGGTGATTGACGATTTTCATGGTGGCGCTCCTGTCTCAATCCGGCACATATGGCCGGGGTATGAAAGGGACGAAGCAAGCGCTGGTCCTGATGACGTCAGGTCAGGTGGTGGTGTGATGAACTGGTTAGCCAAGTGTTAACGAGATCGGCTAGAGCCTCGGGCGGTCAGTTAAATCCAAAAATTACGTCATTCCAAACGCGCGTGTAGCGCAGCGGAACGAGTGATTTGGAACCCCGCTTTGCCCGCCCACAGCGGGGTTCCAAATCGCTTTACTCCGCTGCGCTACGTTGCGCGTTTGCAATGACGAAATCAAAAGGGTGATTCACTACAATTGACCGCCCGAGACTCTAAAACGGACGCCTTGCGCGAATGGCCTGCGTGAGGGTGCCTTCGTCGAGGTAATCCAGTTCGCCGCCCACTGGCACGCCATGGGCGAGGCGGGAGGTGGCGAGGCCGTTTTCTTTCAGGCGTTCTGTAATGTAATGGGCCGTGGTCTGGCCTTCGACCGTGGCGTTGGTGGCGAGTACCACTTCCTTGACGATGCCATCATTGGCGCGTTGCAACAATTGACCAATGGCCAGGTCATCAGGCGTTATGCCGCCCAAGGCTGACAAGGTGCCGCCCAGAACATGATAAAGGCCGTTCCAGGCATTGGCCCGCTCCAGGGCCCAGACATCGCCCACCTCCTCCACCACACAGATCAGGCTGCGGTCGCGGCGCGGGTCCTGGCAGACGGAACAGGGATTGAGCGTATCGACATTGCCACAGGATGTGCAGACGGTGACCTTGGCTTGCGCCTCGTCGAGCGCCAGCGTGAGGGGAGCCAGAAGTTTTTCGCGGTTCTTGATCAGATGCAGAACCGCCCGCCGGGCCGAGCGGGGGCCAAGCCCCGGCAGCCGTGCCAAGAGCTGGATCAGGCGTTCTATTTCGGGACCGGCCTGCCGCTTCATGGCATCCGACAAAAGACTGTAATTACATTTGGCAGCCCTTCGAGGCCGCGAAGGCGCGGCACCTCAGGGTGAGGAAATTGGATATCCCTCATCCCGAGGCGCTCGCACTTGCGAGCCTCGAAGGATTGCCGGACACAGGAACCACCATCGCAGCGGATTCTTTGAAGAAGCCTTCGCAACGCCCCGAATGAGTACCTTTCGACAATCAATGGCACTAAACTTTCCACCACATCAAAACGGCAAGTTCATGCCGGGTGGCAAGGGAAGGCCACCGGTGAGGGTTTTCATTTCCTCTGCCGCCAAGGCTTCGGCTTTTGACTTTGCATCGGCATGGGCAGCTACCAGCAAGTCTTCGAGGATTTCGCGCTCGTCGGGTTTCATCAACGAGGGGTCGATGCTGATGGACTGCACGGATGATTTACCGTTCATCACGACCTTGACCAGACCACCACCGGATTGTCCGGTGACGCTCTGGCCTTCAAGTTTTTTCTGCATGTCCTCCATGCGAGCCTGCATGGTGGAAACCTGTTTCATGATGTCAGCGAGATTCTTCATCGGTTTCGTCCTGTATGATGTCTTGAGGGATAAAGCCCTGGGGATCGCGGACTTTCACGATCTCTGCCCCGGGAAATGTTTTCAATATGGCTTGCACAACCGGCATGTCCCTGGCCTCGCGCATGACATTGGCTTCGGCGGATTTTTTTTGCTTGGCCAGGGTATCAGTGCCACCTTCACGCGCCACCATGACCATCCAGCGGCGGTTGGTCCAGGATTCAAGTTTGCGGGATATTTCATTGCTGAGGCCTGGAGGTGCACCCGGTTCAAGCGCCAACTCAAGTTTTCCTTCAGAAATCCGGATGGGCCTGACGAAACGTTCCAATTCACTCTTGAGTTTTACGTCGCGCTTTTCAGTGGCGAGACCGACGATATCGGCAAAGCTGGCAAGTGTTTTGGCTTCGGCTGTGACAGGTGGTGAAGGTGGCGGCTGGGGTGTTGTGTCAATAGCCAGTGCGGTGTTGGTTTGGGTGACAGCGGTGGAGGCAGTTGATGCTGTGCCTGAAAAATCCGGTCGTGAAATTTCGCGGCGCGGCGCTGGCGGATTGCTGGCGGCGCTCTTCACCAATTTTGCAAGATCGTCACCCATCGGCAAATCGGAGGCATGGGCCAACCGTATGAGCACCATCTCGGCTGCCTGATCCGGCCGTGCGGCCGTTGCAGTTTCGGCAATGCCTTTCAACAGCATTTGCCAGGCTCTGGCCAATTGCGGCACAGAAAGTTTCCCGGCGTATTCGTTGCCTTTGGATTTTTCGAGAGCGGTTCGCGATGAATCCTGGCCTGCTGATTGCGGTACGATTTTGCAACGGGTGACCCAATGGACAAATTCGGCGAGATCAGTGAGGGTGGTTTGCGGATCGCCACCGCTTTCATATTGGCTGGCCATTTCGGCAAGGGCGCGGGGCAAGTCACCCACCATCACCGCACCGAACAAATCAATGACCCTTGTGCGGTCCATGATGCCCAGCATGGAGAGCACGTCAGCGGTTTTTACGGTGCCATTGCCATAAGCAATCGCCTGGTCGAGCAGCGACAGGCCATCGCGCACGGAACCTTCAGCGGCCCTGGCAATCATGCGAAGCGCCTCTTCGTCGGCCTCAGCCCCTTCCAGTTTGGCAATGCGGCCATAGTGCTGGGTGAGCAGGCCAGCATCCAGCCGCTTCAAATCAAAGCGTTGGCAGCGTGACAGGATGGTGACGGGGACTTTGCGGATTTCCGTGGTGGCGAAAATGAATTTGACGTGGGGCGGCGGTTCTTCAAGGGTTTTCAGCAGGGCATTGAAGGCGCTCTTCGACAGCATGTGCACTTCATCGATGATGTAAACTTTCACCCGCGCCTGCACCGGGGCATAACGCACCGAGTCGATGATCTCGCGCATGTTGTCGACGCCGGTGTTGGAGGCGGCGTCCATTTCAATCACATCCATGTGGCGCGATTCCAGGATGGCTTCGCACTGGGGGGTGATGTCAGGCATGTTGATGGTGGCGCCTGCGGGGTAGTTCAGGGCCCGTGCAATCAGCCGCGCCGTGGTGGTTTTGCCCACACCGCGCACCCCCGTCAGCATATAGGCTTGCGCCACCCGGCCCGTGGCAAAGGCGTTCGAGAAGGTGCGCACCAGCGCCTCCTGCCCGATCAGGTCGGCAAAGGTCTGGGGACGGTATTTGCGTGCCAGTACGCGATAGGGTGTAGCGCTCTGGGGGGTAGCCTCTGATGTCATGGCGGCAGTCTTAGCGCAGGGGCGATGGCCAATGCGACGGGAATTTTGAAGTTTTTGGAAAGTGGAAGGCTGCTTTAAGTGGAAGGCTGGCAGCAACCCGTCTCGATCTCGTTGGGGCTGCTACCTTCCGGTCCTGACCCGGTTGGCGAGCAAAACGCCTGCACCAACCTTCCGGGGCGCTATATGGTGGGTTTGGGGCGAAAAGGCAACCCTCCCCACTCCGTCACAATTGACCGTGGCAATTCCCTCGCCTATCTGGTGCGGCATGAGTGTCAGGTCTATCATAACTTTGCCGGATGAGAAGTTTTTGCGGCAGGTATCCAAGCCCTTGAAACAGGTGGATGCTGCTGCGCGGGGGGTTTTTGATGACATGCTGGAGACCATGTATGCAGCACCCGGCATTGGCATTGCGGCCATCCAGATTGGCATTGCCCAGCGCCTGGTGGTGATTGATCTCTCGAAAGAGGGTGAGGACAGGCAACCACTGTTTTTGGCCAATCCGGAAGTTGTCTGGTCGTCGGTGGAATTAAGCGATTACGAAGAAGGATGCCTTTCCATTCCTGAGTTCTATGAAATGGTGGAGCGACCCCGGGAGGTCAAGGTGCGCTATCTGGACCGGATGGGGGAGCCCCATGAAATCCATGCAGGTGGATTGCTGTCCACCTGCCTGCAACACGAGATCGACCATCTCAATGGTGTGCTGTTCATCGATTACATTTCAAAACTGAAACGTGACCGGGTGGTGAAGAAATTCCAGAAGGCGCTGAAGTTGGGAAAGCTGTGATGGGGCTAGCAGCGCCATCGCGTGGGGCCAAGGGACCTCATCCGGCCTTCGGCCACCTTCTCCACGAAGGCGTGGAGAAGGGACAATGTTT
>JANOVS010000145.1:0-1509 GCA_031417515.1 Hyphomicrobiales bacterium | reverse complement strand
GAACTCAACACATCCGGCGATGACACGGCAGCGTGGGTCTCGGCTGACGGGCGGCGCATCTATTGGCAGCAGAATCTGGTCGGCAATGATGACTCCAAAATCTGGCAGGCCGACCGGGCCCGCGCGACCGAGCCTTTCGGTAACAAGATGCTGATCGCCGACGGAGAGCAACCCACCCTGACGTCCGATGAGCTTCAGATGGTCTTCATTCGCCGTGATGCCACGCGCAACAAACGTCTCTATGCCGCTTCACGCAAGGCGGTCTCGGACAAATTCAGTTCTGAGACGGAATTGAAGCAGTTCGGAAACAACCTCAGCTTTAACAGCCCCTTCATTTCGGCCGATGGACTTTCGCTCTTCGTGAATTCCCGATCCACGAGTGGCACCGCGATTACGGACGCCGTTTACAACGTTTCGCGTCGTAACAGTCTGGCGGATGCCTGGCCACCGATCGTTCCCTTCAACATCCAATGGGATGCGGTGGCTCAGAAAGCCCCGCTGACGTGGATCGCCATGGCACCGGATGAACTTTCGTTTCTGGCGACACACGAGCTCGACGTCGGCCAGTTCCGCGTCCTTCGATTTACTCGAAGCCGAAAGACTGAACCTTTCGAGAAGTACGAGTACCTGTCTCTCCCCGGAATGCCCGTCGTCTACGGAAGGTCACCGAGATACGTCGCCGCCACGCGCGAACTGTTCCTGACCGCTCCTGCGAACTACGCCTCTGCCAATTCGCTCATGGAATGGCGGGCGGGAAACCACGAACTGTGGGTCATTCGCTATGTGAATCTCTCGCCCACCACAACCACCGCAGGCTCATCGACATCAACTTCACGGAAGCCAGCCACGGTAATGCTGACCCCGTAGATGCGAAGCCATTCGGAGATCACTCGTACAAGTTCTTTCCGAAAACTCTCGGCGGGGTGGCCCGGTTCAGAGATCTATGCAGGGAGATGTGCCACTTCTATGAAAAACTGTTGCTCGTCAAGTGGCGGAATCTGAAAAATTGCGGACGTTGTGCGAGCACTGCTGCGGTTGGCCTGGGGGCTGTTTGAGAGTGTGCGCGGTTGTCGGTTGTGAGGGATTTGGTTGTCGAGTGAGGGATGTCTGAGAATCGTTCAACGTGGTTGGTCGCCGCGGGGATCCCATTCTTCTATCCGAGCATTCGCTCACCCGACTTTCGTCGAGTGGCGTGGCCCATGTGGGTGGTTCGAGAGTGTGAGGGCTGCCCCATCTGCTTGCGAGAGTCGTTCGGCGAGCTTGGTTCCCGGTAGAAACGGTTCCCCGTGGGAACAAATCCCAAGGGAAATGAATTCCGGAGAGGGATCGCCGTTCTATCCCAAGTGGCACTCGAGCGTGCCCTCACAACGCGGGTCCGCGTGATCGCCTCCGTCGGTAATTCTCGGTCATCACTCGTGGTCCTGTGTTTGATGTCTGTCTGTTTGAGTGAAGTTGGGCTGAGTCCCCGTTCGCCTCGCCGTCGCGTCGGCCGTCGCTGTCGCAGGGGCC
>JANOVS010000144.1:0-18907 GCA_031417515.1 Hyphomicrobiales bacterium | reverse complement strand
TGGTCAAACAGTGGCGCTGCTCATGGGTGGTATTGATTTGTCCGTTGGCCCACTCACAGGTTTTCTAGTTGTGGTCGCCTCCTTCTTCATCAATGACGATAAATCCGCTGCCGTCATGCTCGCAGGTTTTCTGCTGATGTTTTTAGGTGCAATCGCCGTCGGCACAATCAACGGCGTGCTGATCCGATTTGCCAACTTCACACCCATCGCCGCCACACTTGCCATGTTCATCGCCATTCAGGGCTGCAGCTTCCTGCTGCGTGATCAACCCGGCGGCTACATAAGCTACCCCGTGACAGATTGGATCAACTGGCAATGGGGCCCCATCCCCGTCGCCTTCATCGTGCTGTGCGCCGTTGCCCTCACACTCGAATACACCTTGCGTAAACACCGCTTGGGATGGCGTTTGCGTGCCGTAGGTTCCGACGAGGAATCAGCAAGGCGTATGGGCATCCGCACTGACCGCACCTTCATCATAGGATACATCTTGTGTTCGTTGCTCACAGCGTTGGGTGCCCTCATGCTGATGACACAAATCGGCGTCGGCGACCCACGACAAGGCATCAACTACACCCTCGCCAGCATTACCGCAGTTGTCTTAGGTGGCACAAGTTTAACAGGCGGTCGCGGCACCTTCATCGGCACAGTATTGGGTGCCGTGTTGCTCACGGAAGTCCTAAGCGCCGTAACCTTTTTGGGCCTCACCCAAACCTATCAATACTTGTTCCAAGGCGCACTGATTGTGGTAGCGGCACTAGTCTATTCAACGGCACGGAGACCGGTGGCGGGTTGAAGCCTCAATAATACCCCGCCGCTCGCATCGCGGCGTCAATCCGGTTTTGGCTTCTTGTCAACGCCACCTCATCCGAACACTCGCCGTTCAGTGCTGCAAAAATTTCTTCGCCCAGAATTTCTTCAATCACATGATACTCTGGCACAGGCGGTCTTTGCCAATTTTGGATTTTGTTTTGCTTGGCCAGCCTGTCAACGAAACTGACAATGGGTGTTGACGCTGCGGCTTCTGGATCGGCGCTGACGCTGAAGCGCGGGGCGACGGGAAATCCATTTTTCACATGTTCCTTCATCGCCGCTGGCGAGGCCATCCATGAAATCGCCTCAAACGCCAAATGGGCGCGGGCCGGTGGCAATGATGCTGGAACCATCAACAGAAAGCCGCCGATCGGCGAGATACCCGCGCCACCCGGGCCTGCCGGATGGGGCAGATAAGCCACTTTACGTTTCACAACTGAGTGAATGTCATATTCAAAGCGTGCCGCTCGCATGGTCCAGCAGTAAATCATCGCCGCATGGCCGGTCATGAAGTAGTCGAGGGCACGGTTCCAATCTATCGACAAAATATCCGGTGGCGAAACGGCGAGAAGTTCGTGCATATATTTGAGGGTGGTGCGACCAGCCTCACTTAAAATGCGCGGACGCATCGCCTCGCCTTTCAGCCTGCTGTAATCGACATGCAATCGCGGCGCTGGAATATCAATGACCGAGTTGCCACACGCGCCCATGAAAAACATGAACGAATGGGAGATCGGCATACCCCGTGCCGCATTCCACACCATCCCGTGCATGCCACGTTTGGGATTGTGCAAAGCCTTTGCTGCCTGCAATATTTTTTGAAAACTGGTGGGGTGCGCAAGCTTGTGCTGTTCGAACAAATCCTTGCGCAAGCACAGGGCTTCGATTGTGCAGTAAATCGGTATGCCGTATTGCGTGTTGCTCCAATTGCCTGTGGCCCAAATATTTGGGTGAAAATCGAGCGGGTTAACGCCACTGGCTTTTAGATAATCCGTCAGAGGTTGAGCGACGTTGTTAGACACGCTTTCACCTAGCCATGGCATATTGACTGCGATGACATCATATTGGCTTTCGCTACGTTGCGCATTTGCAAACACCTCTGCACGCAATTCCGGCAACGGCAACAGATTGAAATTTTTCCGCGCGGAAAGTTTGCTGCGAAAATCCGACCACATGTCACGCATACTGGCGAAATAATTGTCATCATGCAGGAGGAAGCGCAAATCCGGCCCCGCGTCTTTTTTCTTATCCATGATTTCGAGCGGCGGAATGATCTGTCCCGCGAAATAGGAGCCACCAAAATAATAGTCCTCGGTATCACTGCTGCCGCTTTTTAAGCCAAAGGTATCGGCCAGTAACCCTTTGACTTTCGACGCATAGGTGGTGAAGCCAAGGGCCAATTTACGACTGGGCTCAAGGTAGTATGACTTTCCCGTTGTGCCGCGCTGCCGCAGTTGGATATCGCCAGCTTCAACCAGTTTGTGGATGCGGCGCATGGCGCTGGCAAATGGAATATCGGCGGCTGAAGCAAGCGACGACATGGTCACGTTCTCACCCCGCAAGTGGCTCTTCATCAGATAAAGAATGATGTTCCAGTTGGGGTCGGGCTCAGATGCGTTCAACAGCTTGTCATAGGGCGTGCGCATGCGCTCTAAAAAACTGATGATGCGAAGAAGTTCATATTCTGTCATGCAGCTAGACTAGACAGTTTATTCGAGGCAGCATAGGCTTCTCGCAACACTTCGGAGGATACTATGGCTGAACGTGTACTCGGCATGCATCACATCGGTATTACTGTGCCTGATATCGAAGAGGGCATTGCGTTCTTTGAAAAGGTCTTTGGCGCCATCACCGTTTTTCGGACAGGCGCTTTCGATGTCGATGATAAATTCATGCAAGGCAAACTCGGTGCGGCTCCCCATTCGCGCATCAAGGACCTCGTCTTCCTGCGCTGTGGCAATGGCACAAGTATTGAGTTGTTCGAATACAGCGGCGAAGACAAGGAAGCCGGTCAAAAACGTTCATCCGAAGTTGGGGGATCACACATCTGCTTTGAGGTTGAAGACGTGTTTGCTTCCTCTGAACAGTTGAAAGCCATGGGCGTTGAAATGTTGGATGGTCCGAATGTCGTAGATGCCGGACCATTGCAAGGTTTCAAATGGGTCTACTTCCGCGCACCCTGGGGCCAGATTCTTGAAATCGCCAGTTTCGACAAGCTCGGGTATGAAAAGGATTCGCTCCATCGCCTGTGGCGGGCGAAGTCTTGATTCAGTTTTTTTCGGTTAACTTCTGAAAGGTTTCGATCATCAGTTTTGAATTGTCGGGATGCGCCTCGCGTTTGCCGCTCTCAATTTCAAAACCTAGCTCCACCACGCGCTGATTCATCGGCGCATCACGTCCATGTTTGCGTAAAACATCGACAACCCAACCATTGACTTCTTGTACTTCAGCTCGGCGGCCTTTACGCCAATCCTGCAGAGACGTAACCAGTGTGTCGGGCTTCGAAAAAGTTTTTAAAACCTCATCGAAAATTTGGTCAACATAACTTTCGGGATGGTTGGTGGTGATGGCGGGCATGCCGATGATCGGGATGATCTGTGCACCATCCGCCTGTGCCGCTTGCATCGCTTCGTAACCTGCCAAGCGCATCACCTCAAGCATGCCGGGATAACGCGCTGCATCATTGAGTGGCATGTTGAGTATGGCGGATGGAATGAGCTCCGCAGCATTAACCACAAGCTTCATCCACTTGGCTGAACGAATATCGTCCATGACTTCAACGCGACCTGAATGTCGCAGCAGCGCCGCGACGGCTTCGACGCGAGGTTGCGTTTGTGGATCCAGCGCTCCCAGGGCAAACCAAGATTCATCAATATCATTTTGCCGGTTGGTTGTGCCTGGCACCCACATGTTGGAAGCGATTTCAATCACTGCACCCAAGGTGCGTTCCCGGCCAATGATGGCAGCAATGTCTTCATGGGTCATGCCGTTTTGCAAGCCCACCATCAACCCATCCGGCGCAAGCACTGACTTTATCAACTCTGTGGCCCACTTTGTGTCATAAGCTTTCACAACCAGAAAAACGACGTCGAAAGGTTCTTTGATTTCTGCAACTTGGCAAAGGTGAAGCGCTGTCACCTTGGCATTGATGGTTCGTGTCGGCAGATTGACCGTGATCCCGTTCTTGCGAATGGCCTCAACATGGTCAGGCCACTGGTCAATGAAAGTGACATCCAATCCTGCTAAAGCAAAATCCGCCGCAATGGATGCGCCTTGCGCGCCCGTTCCCAGAAATGCGATGCGCGGTCCTTTGTTCTTGTTCCAGCTCATAGATTACCCCCAACTTGCGGCAGTTTAAGATGCTTGAATGTAGCAGTCCGGCGGTCACTTGGTTTCACTTAAATATCCATTTTGAACATTCGGGGCATGGAACATCCGCACAATGGCAAGTTATCATGTAGAGCACATAGGACCAGCAACAACAAAATCGACGCCCCATAGATCAAATTCTTCACAGAGAAGCTGGGTAATAGCTTTTGACTTGAACGAAAGGTTCCCACTGAACTTTGCTAGAACTAAGAAACTGACAATCGGCGAAATTGGATGTTCGTAAAAATTAATTCGCTGCACAGTATAGTCTCCCCAATTTGAAGGGGACCTCTGCACGTAATCAGCACGAAGCATCTGTGTCGAAGCGAAAATAATGTCGTTCAGTTTTGCGTCTTTTGCGGTCTAATTTCCATTCTATGACCCGCTTAATTGTATTGTATTTTCTTTAAAACGCCCACCCCGAGGATGCCGCGCGCAGGTTCTGCGGAGTGCCTGTGGTCTTGTCAGAGCCTCAGAATTTTTTGTTGTGCGGATAGAAAAAAATCTAATGTACTCATGGGCGCCAAGGGCTTCTAAAACACCTACCGAAAACATTCAGCCATAGACGGCAAATCAACCTTCAAGTTCGAACAAATATCAGCCTCAATAAGAACAGGATGCGGAATGAATTGGGGGCAAGTCCAGTTTAATTCCATAGTCAAAAAAGAGTGAGTCCAACTTGCAACGAATTGGCTAACCTCAGTGCGCTTAAAGTGGACTTCTTTGTTGGCAATGTGAAAGGCACAAACTAGTTCAAATTTTAATAAACCAATCGAGTCGCGTTAAGACGATGTGACAAAGCTTTAGGCAAAATATTAGAGGTTGACACATAAGAATTCCATGATCATGAATACACGACCCTTCGTTGATGTAGAAGTTTGGGTCACTAACCGGGGACGAATATTAAGTATTCAGTTTGCATAAGTGTTGTGCTGATGGTGTCCTATGGGTAATGCGAAACGCAAAGTTGCGGTGATAGGTAGTTTGGGTATTTCACCAATGTGCCGCCTCGCTATTCCAGCCAGAAAACTGTTGGCCTACCTAGCAATTAAAAATCGTCGAGTTTTGCGAAGTTCGGTGGCAAATTCCATGTGGCCCGACAATCCTGAAGCGGTTGGCCGCGCCAACCTGCGCAGGGCGATCTGGCTGTTGCCGCCTGGTTGGATCATATGTGAGGCTGACGAAATCGAGCTCGATGCAGATATCGACTACGATGCAGCCAAAAAAGCAGCGCAACGCGCCATCGAAGGTCAAGAGGTTTCAATGAGTGACATTGAATTGCTGTCGGAAGATCTCCTGCCGGGCTGGCACGATGAATGGTTGATGCTGGCACAGGATTCATTTCGGCTGAAACGTGTACAGGCACTGGAAACCGCCTGTGTTACAATGGCGAAAGCCGGGTATTTTGCCTTGGCCATCCAGGCCGGTGCCGCAGCTCTGTCAGCCGAACCACTACGGGAATCGGCAGCGGAAGCGCTGATCAATGCCCACCTTGCGCAGCGCAATCGGCACGAAGCAGCCCTCTGTTTCAGAACCTTTGCCGCACGGCTCAAAAATGAACTCGGCGTACAGCCTGATGCGACGTTGTGCGATCGTTTTGCTGATTTGCAGGCGTTGAAAGTCAACAGCCGCCGCGGCTGACAGCACCTTCAATTTCAATCATTCCGTTGAGTTTAAACAGTAAGTATCGTCGTGATCTCGGACGCTGCCGGAACGCTGGTGGCGCGCAATGTGGACAGTGACGTGTTGCAGCTGCGACACTCTGCGGATGAAATTGTTCAATCGCCGAAACTTCAAACGCACGCCCCAGCCACGCTTCACACATGCCGACTGTGCTGTAGTTCAGGCTCAAATCACGGAGCGTTCAGCGATGTTAGGCCACGAAGCGCAGCAACAGTCCTACGAAAACTTGAATCCAATGGAGAACCCGTTTCTGCGAATGGAAACGATGACCCATTCAGGCCTGACAGCCAGTACGGAAACAGTGCAGACCGAAAGTTTCCAATCACCATTCTCTGATCAACGCGAAGGTCTGGAAGCCATGTCCTTCTCAGAAACCTTGTTCTCTGAAGCGCTGGAAGAATTGCGTGATGAAGGCTTCGAGGAGGCCGTCGCCAATCTTGCGGAAGAAACAGAGGAAGCTGTGTCGAACCGGCTTCTCAGTGAGGCACCCGGTCTCGACTCGCATCGCGAGCGGCTGGCCGAAGCGCATCTCGCACCTGTGGCTTTGGAAGCAGAGCAATATCTGACAAACCTATCAGTCGGATTGGAAGGCAAAAACCTCCAGTCACTCAACGAACAGCAGATGTCTGAGTTGTTGGATAGTTTCGATCCTGAAACGTCGACCCTCTCAATCGGCGGCGAACAATTCATCGGCGGCCTGATCCGCAAGGCAAAGAGCGTTGTCAATTTTGTGAAGAAGGCCGCAGGAACCGTGGGCAAGGCCATCGGTGGATTGCTTGGGCCTGTTCTTGAAAAGCTGAAGAATTTCGTAAAGCCTTTGTTGAAACGCGTCCTTGGATTTGCCATCGGCAAGTTGCCAGGCCCCATTCAGCCGGCAGCGCGCATGTTGGCCGACCGCATTTTTGGTGCGGGTGAAGCCAGCGAACAAGAAGTGCCTGCTTCACCATCCAATCTCGTCGACACCGAAAATGTTGCGGAGTCATTTGATGAGTCCGTGGCCCATGCCCTCACGCTAGCCTTTGAAGGCAATCTCGAGACTGAAACTTTGGAAAATAACGAGGCCTATGAAACCGAAAGTGATCACACGTCAAATGAACTCACCGAAGCGCGCAATGTTCTAATCGAGAAAATTGCCAATGCTGGCGATAACGAAAATCTGGAACCGGCCTTTGAACAATTTGTACCTGTTCTTCTGGGTGCATTGCGCCTGGGCATCAACCTCGTCGGCCGTCCCAAGGTCGTAGGTTTCCTTGCGGGCTATCTGGCGAAACTGATTGGACGCTTTGTCGGGCCGTCAATGGCAGGGCCCTTGTCCAACGCCATCGTTGACGTTGGCATGCGCCTATTGACGTTGGAAGCGGAGCACGGTGAGCAGGATCAATCGAAACAGCGTTTGGTGGCACCCGTGGCACTTGCAGCCGTGGTTGAAGATACCATACGCCGTATTTCGGAAAATGAATCCTACGTTCTTGAAAACCAGGAGCTAATGCAACTTGCAGCAGCCGAAGCCTTTGGCGAAGCCATTGCCACCCACCTGCCGCAACAGTTTGTGAGGTCTGATCTTCAACTGTCACCCAGCCTTGGTGGAACCTTCGTTGTGCGCAAACCCATGACGTCGCGGCGCTATGGAAAATTTAATCGCGCGCCGGAAATTGAAGTGACTCCGCAAGTGGCCGATGCGCTTCCTTCCTTTGGCGGAAGTACGTTGGGTGCGTCTCTACGGGCGGCCGGCATACAGTTCCCGTTCCGCGCCCGCGTGCATATCTACCAAGCGGTTGCCGGTACCACGCTGCCAAGCATGGTTCGCCTCGACCGGAGTGGCAAACCCGCGACTGGCTCATTCCTGACTACCGGAAACATCCACCCACTGACCACCCAAGCGGCAGGGCTTCTGATGCGCGAACCTCGCCTCGGGGCAGACGTGCCACCGCGCTTTGTTCGATCTAAAAATCGCATAGCCATCGGCCAGCGCTTTTTCGTGCTCGAACCAATGACACAGAGCAATGCAACCATGCTGGGCGCTGGTGCGGCATCGCTGCAACGTGTTGAACCAAGCCGCGCTTGGCTCTCTGTCAATTTGCGCAAGGCAACGGTGTCCGTATCGATCTACTTCTCGGAAGTAGAGGCGCAGGAAATCGCTGCAGCCATCCGTCAAGCCCGGGGTTCTGCGCCACTGCTGCAGGCCTTGGTTAAGGCCCTGCGTGGTCTGCACCTTTCGCCCATGCGCTCGCTCTATGGTGCCATGGAGGTGCTTGAACAAGAACAATTTTCTGCGACAGTTTTGCGCCGCTACATGCCAAGGCGTCTTGTTACCATGCTGCGCGGGCGGCTGTCGGGATGGGTCCTGCCAACTCTGGCCGCCTGGGCCAAAAGCTCCGCTGATGTTTTTGCCCGCAATGCTGGTCATTCCGCAAATGGGGTCACGGTGCGGATCGTGTTGTCAAATGTACCATTGCTTCCAAAATCCACGAGCGCGGCAGTACCTTTGGCACTTGGCCGCAGCGCAACGACCAGCAGCACGCCCTTGGGCAAACCTGCCGTTACCATCACGGCGCATCCCGGAAGGTACCCCAAATAATGAGCACGGGAGAAGCTGGAACCGCCTTGCGCCTCAACGATCTCGAAAGGCAGATCGCCCACTGGCTGGCCTCTGCCCGGATATTTCGCGACGCTGAAGAATTTGCATCGTTGGAAGCCTGGCGCTCGGTTGAAAGCGAAGTGGGCCTGCCTTTGCGACAACGATTGAACACTGTTGTTGAGGATCTTGTCTCACATGGTGAGCGCGCACTCTCACATCTCGCCATGGCCCGCAAAGGCCAATCGACGGTGCTAAAAGTAGAAGCTGAGGTGCAGAAGTTCCGCAGGCTCTATGTGCTGGTTGATACAACACTGGATTTTCTGGGCGATGCCGTGAACTCCAGAACTAGTCCCCAGCTTCGCGCTGCTCTCACCCAACTGGATCGTCTTGCTGTCGCCAGCATGGACCCCGTGTTGAGACAAGCCGGAAAACCCGTGCCGCGTGTTTTAGTCTATCAGGACAAGGGGCTGGGCGCATCCATCCTGCGTGCCGGAGTCAGGCTTTGGGCACCGGGCTTGGTCATGCCAGTCGCCGCCATCAAGATTGTACGCCATAACCTCTATCGGCCAACATCGCTGTTCCACGAAACTGGCCACCAGGTGGCCCACCTCACCGGCTGGGTGCCCGCCATGAAAGACGCCATCGGTGTAGCACTGCATGGAGACGACGAATTGAAACGCATGTGGCAGGCCTGGGTTTCGGAAATTGCAGCCGATGTCTATGCATTCTTACTTACGGGCTACGCATCCGTGGCCGCCCTCTATGACGTCGTCGGCGATGCCAACACAATTCTGAACTGGCCCATTGGCGACCCCCATCCCGTCGGCTGGTTACGCACCATTTTAGGTTGCGAATTTTCACGCAATTGTTATGGGCACAAGGGTCCGTGGAATGTAATGCAAGCCGCCATGCAGGAGCGTTTCCCGATTTCTTCAGCAGAACCGACACTGCAGCCGTTGCTGGAACGGTCACTCGTCAAACTGCCCGCGATTGCTGACGCCTGCCTGCGCTGCCCAGTGCCGGGTTTGGGTGGCAAGCCCATGCTGAGCGTGCTTGACCCGCAACGCGTGTCCCCTGCAGCACTTGCCGAACTGGAGCGCTCCGCCGGAGAGTCGTTGTGGATCTCGCCCCATTGGCGCGCCCGCGAAGGCATTCGAATTGTCGCGCTCGCTGGTTTGCGAGAAGCTGAAAAACCGGAAAGTGCCACCCTCTGGATCAACCGCGCCCGCAACTGGTTGACCGACAATACCATCGCCAAAGCTGCATAAAATTGGAGAAAGACATGTCATCATCGCCCGAGAACTTTGACCACGCCCGGATGGAAACGTTGTCCAACGAAGTCCGCGCGCTTCGCGATCAATTGAATATGGTCGGAATTGCAGTTTCAAATGCCAGCGGTCATTCAGCAAATCCAATCATGCATGGCTTCGATGAACTTGCCCAGGTGTTGAAGGATCAACTTGCGCCATTGCGCAACATAGGTCGGCCAGATGAAGCGTTGGATAAGGCCAAAGCAGACCGCCTTGAACAAATCAAATTGGCAATTGCGGCTCCGAGTTGGTCGGATGCGACTATCATAGCAGCGATAAATCCGAAAGGTGTTCCCTACATCGGCAGTCTCTTAAAACAGACAGTCGACAACGAATCCGCAGAGGCATTTTCCCGCATTTAATTTGGAGATCAGACCGTGTTCCAGCAACTTACCCAACGCATCGTTACCACCGACGGCACCACTCAAGAGATCGCTGCTGCGCAAGTGTTGGCGGCTGATCCCTTCGATCTCATTCTCTGCATGGAAGAACTTTGGAATGACTTTAATCCATGGTTTCCGAATCCAGCCCCAGCAGGCAACGCGAAGCTGTCGCTTTTTGCTACTGGTAGCTTCACCAATTATGCGCCGTCAAAGATGTCTCCCCCTATTCCGCCAATGACGCCGGCGTGGGACCATTTTGGCTACAGCTACCTCGTTGAGAATACCCGTGCTGTCCAAATCTTGCGTCGGGTCGTCCGTGAGTATCGCTCTGGCGAAGGTCTGGGCACACCGTCGACTGACACCATGCGCTGGCTTGATGCGACGGAGGCGCTGTTGTTTGCGGCTGCCAATCCTGTGGGTCCGTGGCTTTCCACCAGCCAGCTCAGGGCGGACCCGGAACTCGTTCGCCGCAACGCCTATTGGCGGCTATTCGGGCTCGATCTGGCCTTTGGTACGGACGACAATCGCGCACCCGTATACGACAAGGCCAAGGCCTACAATCAGAACTTTCTCCGCCTGTTTGAGGAACTGCTTTACGAACTGTGGCAAGCAATTTGCAATGAGACGAACTTCTCAGGTGTGAACAATACCGACAATGATCGCATCTTCAGGCTGTCAGAAGAATTGAAATTCATTTTGAGATCAAGGCGTCAAACTAGCATTCTTGCACGTGAAGAACTGGCCGCAGCCGCCGTCACAAGCTGGGTGGAACTCACACTCAGCGCCAATACCCCCGTTGTTGTTGACCTGCGCGCGCAAGCCACCGACGCAGCGGACCGTTTGAAAATCATTGGTGAAAGGGTCGAACTGATGCCGCACAGCAAATCATCCGAGTTTTTCTCCATGTGCAGTGAGATGTCGAAGTTCCTGCGTGTCATTGAAAGTGGCAATGCCGTCACCAGTTCAAGCAACACTTGGTATCTCTACAAAACAACAGGTGGTGCAATCGGTGCTGATACCAAGCGCCTGATTACCGAATGGGCTGCAGCCACAGGCAAGGATCTGAAATCCAGAGGCAAGCCTGTGGAATTGAATGTACGGCGGCTGTCTGCCGCGTGATCCCTTGAAACAGGAGAACAGTGCAATGGATGAAGGTTATGAGACACTGGCTGATCGCTATGACGAAATGGGCCTAGAAGTGCCATTCGCCACGCCGGGAGAGTCATTCAATTCTAACAATTACGAAGCGTTGGAAGTGTTGACCGCGGACATGTTCACAGCCATGCCCGAAACTGCCTTGGGCGAAACACCCGCTATGGGCCGACTTGTTGTCCGTAGTGTCGCTTTGCTAAACGGTCACAAGGGTACTCCGCCTGACCTCATTCTGCGCTGGAATGAATTAGGCGATGCGAGCAACGTTGATGTGGTGGTTCATTTCCACGGTTATTCCGGCAAAGGCTTGGCCATGCGCCTTGACCGCGACAAGGAAGCTATCAGCGGCCTTGATTTCAACAGCCCGAAAGACGGCACCTCGGGGCGCACGCGGCCAACCGTGGCCATTCTCCCACGTGGCAACTATTTCGGGGGCCGCAGTGGCATGGGCTATAACTTCCCAAACCTCACGCCACAGGGCCGCTTGCAGTCCCTCATTCAATTCTCCCTGCAAAGCGTCAGCGAAACTATCGGTCGCACGCTCACAATGGGCCGCATGATCCTAACGGGCCATTCTGGTGGTGGCGCACCACTTTCTGCAGTCCTCGCCCATACTGATCCCGATGAAGTTCAGATATTTGACGGTCTTTACGGATCAGGTGCCAATGTCAGCGCCTGGGCCAAGCGCAGGATCGCCGATGCCATTGCAAATCCCCGGCAGCCGCCACCAGCCCTCAGGGTGCTGTACCGTCCAGGCTCTGCGCAATATCCCGGCACCCAACCTCACAGCGAGGCGGTGGGTCGCGCCATCCGCTCGGCCCTTGAAGATCCTGCTGCTCAGCATCTGCACTCCCATTTTCGGGTGGAGATGACGCACGTTTCCCACAACGACATTCCCGCAACTTTTGGCTGGCGACTGCTTGCCGATGCAGCTGCATTGCTTCCGCAAGTTCAAGCCTATGGCGCAACGCTGAAACGCCAAAGCCGCGAGAGCAACGAAGCTGAACCGTATGGTGAAAACTTCGATGAAAGCGAATTCTACGCACCGTGGACCGGTGATGTTGAAAATGCGGAATCAGGGGAAGTTGGAGAATCAGGCGAATCCGAAGCCTTTGATGAAGCTTTGGCTTGGCTTGACGTCGGACGTGAACAAGAGAGTATTGATTCATTTTCCAATATGGATGAGTCCGAGCCGGAAATTATGGAGGCGCAGGAAGGTAGCTACGACGAAGAGTCGTTAGAGCAGGAAGCAGAACCTGAATCTCTCGACACTGCACGTTACGATGAACTGGGTGACAAGCGAGATACCGAATGGGAAGCTGAATTGGGCGAGGCGTCGGAAACCTACGAAGCCGAGGCGGAATACGAGCAGGAAACGCGTTTTGACGGGCGGGGGCTTTCGAAAGCCGAAGCCAAGGCCGTGGCCATTACCAGCACATTTGAAACTGGAAAGCCCGGTAGCTTCTTCGGCCTGTCAGGAAATTTTGACGGTCAGGGTGTTTCATTCGGACTGGTGAACTGGACCATGGGCACGGGCAGCTTGCAAGTTCTTTTGCGGGAGTTTGCAAAGTCCAATCCAGAGCAATGGCACCAGGTTTTCGGTTCCAATGCGGCATCGTTCCGCGACCTAATCATGCCAGACACTGCGGCTGCCAAAGCCACGCAATGGCGCTTTGCCATTGAAGACATGAATGAGCAGACCGTTGTGCGCGGCAAGATAAAATGGTCAGTGCGCGAGCCTTGGAAAACCTGTTTCAGAAACCTCGCCGACAACACATCCTTTCAGGCCATCCAGATTCACAAAGTGCGCGAGTTGATGAAAGTTGCTGAAGCCTATTGCCAGTCCTATGGCCTGAAAAGCGAAGCCGCGTTCTGCTTCATGTTCGATGCTGTTGCCAGCCACGGCAAATGGTGGCCGCGCAAGAAGCGCCGTGGTGAACACGTCAAGCAGAAGCTGCAGGCACTGCGGGAACGCTCAAATGGTTCCGCACCTCTGGAAAAGGACGTGCTGCTCGCCGTCGGAGACGTGTTGGCGGCAACATCGGCTGCGCGATGGGCAGAAAAAGTGCGGGTGCGCAAGCACTGGTTCGTAACAGGCCGTCATCCCCGGCAGAACGAAATCGAAGCCCTTCGGCCTTCGCTGGACACTCCCTATACAACGTCCGTTTCACGAGAACACGAGGCACCAGCCGGCGAAGCGCCTACCACCACGCACCAGCTTGCCGCCGCAATCGCAAGCATGGCCGAGCAGGAATTTAAGCGATGGCATCCCGCGTCGGGGTCATTCAAGGAAACCGACGACGTTGCAATTCCGCTGTTGCAAAAATACTATCGCGAAGGCGCGGGTCAGTCTGTGTCGGCAGCGCAATTGAAAGACAGGGCGTGGCAAGACAAACATCCCTGGAGTTCGGTCTTCATTTCCTGGGTGATACAGGCCGCTGGTGCAGGTTCCACATTTGGCAGGCATCCCGCTCACAGAACTTATATCGCTAAAGCCAAGCGTAACCGCATCAAGGGTGATACATCCAATCCATTCTGGGCCTATCGCGCCACAGAAATTGCGCCGCAGGTTGGCGACATCATTTGCAAGTCGCGGTCCGGAAGCGGAGCTAGTTATGACAATATTGACAGTGGTGTTGGATACAAGACCCATGGCGACATCGTAACTGATGTCCATGCCGATGGCCTCCGGGTGATGGGCGGCAACGTTAACCAGAATGTGGATACTCGCCGGAATCTCATTCGCATCCTGCCGGGCGGGCGACTTGCGCTGGACAAGGACCAATCAGTCTACTTCGCGGTTGTGAGTTGTCGGGGAAGTAGCGCGGCCGCTGGGCTTGCCGTTCAGCCTCAGTCCGTAGCACCGCGAGCGGCTCCTCCAGCTCCGGCAAAGAAGGCAACCAAATTAACGCCCGCGCAATTTGCCGCCGAGTTTGCCCCGGCAGCCCGCGCATCGCAGGCAAAATATGGCGTGCCGGAACTGGTTACCCTAGGGCAGGCAGCGCTTGAATCAGGCTGGGGTGCCCATGCGCCGCGCTTCAATTTTTTTGGCATCAAGGCTAAGGCCACAGATCCTGAATCCAGCCGGCAACTGTTGCGTACACGTGAAGTTAGTAGGCGAAGTGATTTGAAATTTCCAAAAATCATTTCTGTTACACCGCGTACCGATGGCCGCTACGACTATGTGGTATGTGACTGGTTTCGCGCATTCCCCGACGCTGAAAGCGCGTTCAATGCCCATGGCAGTTTGCTGTCCGGTGCGCGGCGCTATTCCAAAGCTTTTGCGGTGGGCAACCAGGCCTATGCCTTCGCTTCGGAAATCGCCCACGCAGGCTACGCCACTGCACCCGACTACGAACGCGTTTTGCATAGCGTCATGCGCAAGATCGAGTCTGTTTGAAAATTTCCCGCAAAGTTGGCACTATCGAACCGGTTTTTGCGTAAAAAAGCCGGATCACTGGAAATCAAAACTTTGAAAGCTATGCAGTTTGCAATGACAGGCCGGGTCATGTTTGACGCAAAAAAAGATGTGTTTCAGATAATCTAGGTATTTAATATTAAATGCCACACAAATTTAGCCAATCCGCTGTTCAAGTCAGGCAAATTGTCCAGTGGGTGCTGAAGTCGGACAATACCGGATTCAGTATTGAGTCCCAGGCGACGGATGATTCCATAGCGTCATATTTCCCTGATTTTGTGGTGAAGAAGTCTGAAAAAGAATTCTGGATTGTCGAAACCAGAGGTCGCGAAGACTTGAACGATCAGCCCAAAATGGGAGCGCCTAAAAACGTGGTGCGCTACTGCGAGTGCGGGCGGTAAGGTGGTTTATCGTGCCAAGTTTGTGAAGGAAGAAGAGTTTGAAGCCAGTCTAGCGAAGTTAAAGGACTTCCACGGGGTTATTGCGACTTTTGAGACCTTAAAGCCATCCAAACAATCGAGAGCGGTGCTTACTTTGCGCTTACTTTTCTAAAAGTGCCAAACTATAAACTATCTAACCATCGAAATCATTGGCGCACCCGACAGGATTCGAACCTGTGACCTCTGCCTTCGGAGTGGGTAAGAACACATTCCTGTACGTTCCTCCGTATACTGACAAATTACCGCAGGCTTGATTTTAAAGGGTTTTTGTTCCCGCGATTACTCGCAACTTCCTTGAAGTTCTGACTCGCGTGGCTACTATGTGGCTGCTGGAAATCTTCCGAAATTGTGTGGAGGAACTATTATGGCGGTTCGCCGAATAACAAAACAAGTCGTCGATTCCTCACTCGCTGATGGCAGAGACTACTTCATCTGGGATAGCGATGTAAAAGGCTTTGGTCTCAAAGTCTCGCCGTCTGCAAAAAAGACGTACATCGTGGAGTATCGCACATCGGGTGGAAGAGCCGGACGCAAGCGTCGGTTTACGATTGGTCGCCACGGATCACCGTGGACGGCAGAAGCGGCCCGTGACGAGGCTAGGAAGCTTCTCGGAAGCGTTGCGCATGGCGAGGACCCTGCTACGGCTAAGCAGTCGCTTAAGGCCGTATGACGATTTCTGAGCTGTGCGATCAATATGCCGCCCATGGCTGCCCGTTGAAGAAGGCGAGTACTCTGGCAACCGATGTCGGTCGCATCAAACGTCATATTAAGCCACTCTTTGGCAATCGCTTTGTCGAGGACATCACACGCGGCGATGTCATGAAGGTCTTGCAAGATATTGCCAATGGCAGCACAAAATTGGACGAGAAGACAAAGCGGCGAGGCAGGTCCATCGTGGACGGCGGCAAAGGCACTGCAAGCCGCACCGTTGGATTGCTCGGAGCCATCTTCACCTATGCTATCGCTTGTGAGATCTTGGAGATCAACCCCTGTCGCGGCATCAAACGTTTTCCTGACCGCAAGTGCATGCGCTTCCTGAGTCAGCAAGAAATTGTCAGGTTGGGTCTCGCGTTGAAACGGGCAGCAGAAGAAGGCGAGAACCTGAAGGCAGTCTCGATCATCAAACTGCTGGCGTTTACGGGTGCGCGCAAAGGCGAAATTGAGCAACTAAAATGGTTTGAGGTAGACCTCGACAAACAGTTTTTGCGCTTTGCCGATTCCAAGACAGGGCAGAAGATCATTCCGATCAATGCAGCCGCCGTCGCGATCCTAGCTGCTCAAAAACCAAAGGCGGGAAATCCGTTCGTGTTTCCGTCGGACCGTTCTGAAAGATTCTTTGAAGGGGTGCCGAAAATTTGGCGGCGAGTCAGGAAATCGGCGGGCCTCGAAGATGTTCGCATTCACGACCTACGACACAGCTTTGCCAGCGTCGCCGTGGCAGGCGGTGCAAGCCTGCCGATTATCGGCGCACTTCTCGGGCACAAGGACACAGCTACGACCCAGCGCTATGCCCACCTCAGTGCAGATCCCCTCCGCGCGGTCAGCCAAGCTGTTGCCGATGCTATTGCACAGGCGCTTGAAGGAGAAACCTCAGAGGCAACCGGAGCCGAAGTTCCGAATGATTCAATCATTGAAGCTGCCTCTAATGTCCACTCTCGCGTACATTAGCGGTTTTAATGTGTGAGATAGTATACATAAAGCCGTTGCTAAAACCGACCTCATTGACTTAACGTCTCCTTTCGCATACGTTAAAAGACTTACTGGTTGAGAATGACGACATAAGGAATTAAGCCATGCAGCCCGTCTCTGCGTTACCTCTTCCCGCCAAACGGGCATTGCGCAAGCTCGGGCAGGACATCCGTGACGCGCGCAAACGCAGGCGGATTCCGATGGAGCTTCTAGCTGAGCGCGCGCGCATCAGCCGCTCCACGCTAACCAAAGTGGAAAAAGGCGATGAGTCCGTGGCACTTGGAATCTATGCTGCTGTTTTGTTCGTGCTCGGTTTGGTGGAAGGTCTTGGCAATCTAGCCGATGCCTCTGGTGATACTCTGGGCAGGTCCATAGAGGAACGGAACTTGCCCCAGCGTATTCGCCTCCCCAGCGCAACTAAGCGCCGGCCGCTGTCAACACCCAGCACAGGCGGCGGCAATGGCTGACAGGCTCGCCTATGTCTACGCCGACCTCGAAGGAACAGCGCATCTTGTCGGGCGGCTTTACGCACACAACAACAAGGGCAAGGAGACGGCCACTTTTGAATATGAGCGTGAATGGCTGATCAATCCATTTCGCTACGCACTCGAACCCGCCCTCAGCTTAGGCGTTGGGCCGTACCACACGGCAAACAGACTGTTTGGTTCAATTGGTGATTCAGCGCCCGACCGTTGGGGCCGCACCTTGATGAGGCGGGTAGAGACTCGCCGCGCAGAAGCAGAGAAGAGTCAAGCACGCACACTTTATGAAATGGATTATCTGCTGCTGGTCAATGATGAGACCCGTCAAGGCGCGCTCCGCTTTGCAAGCAAGCAAGGTGAGGCTTTTGTTGCGCATGACGGAACCCCCGTGCCGCCGTTGATTAACCTGCCCAAACTCTTGTCAGCAACCGACGCACTTCTTGATGACGCGGAGACTGCCGCGGAACTGAAACTCTTGCTTGCGCCCGGATCATCCCTTGGTGGTGCGCGGCCCAAAGCATCGGTGCGCGAGAATGATGGCCAACTCGCCATCGCAAAGTTCCCCAAAAAGGATGATGACTATCCAGCCGTCGAGTGGGAATTCGTGGCCTTGCAACTCGCCAAGCAAGCGGGTCTGACTGTGCCAGAGTTCAGGCTTGAAAATATCGCAGGCCGCGCTGTTCTTATCCTCCGGCGCTTTGACCGCCAAGGCACAACCCGCATTCCATTCCTTTCTGCGATGAGCATGATCGGCGCATCCGACAACGAGGCCCATAGCTATCTCGAACTTATGGACGCCTTGCGCCAGCACGGGGCCGCACCCGACACCGACGGCCAAGAGTTGTGGCGGCGCATTGTGTTCAGCATCCTGATTTCCAACACAGACGATCATTTGCGCAACCACGGATTTCTTTTGGAAGGACAGCAAGGATGGAGACTGTCGCCTGTTTATGATGTGAACCCCGTTCCGCTCGAGTTTAAGGAACGCATTTTGACGACAGCAATCAGTGAAACCGACAGCACGGCCTCTCTTGATTTGGCGCTCTCGGTTGCGGAGAATTTTGGGCTCAAAAAGCAAGACGCTAAGGCCATAGCAAGTGAAGTTGGAAAAGCTGTCGTGAACTGGCGTCCGGTGGCAGCGGAAGCGGGCATCACCAAGGGCCAATTGGATCGCATGGCATCAGCCTTTGAACATGTTGATCTCGCACAGGCGCTACGAGGCTGAAGCAGTGCTGCTTTGCTTTGATCAATCGACATATCTGCAGGATGTGTCGATGAAATTCAAAATCATCGACATATGCCTGACCGCCTTCAGTCGGAGATGGGCAGTTTAGGTGAAGAAAGCGCTCGATGGGGATTAGGGCAAGATAAAAGGACTGACGGTAGGAGGGGAATTTTCTTCAACAATTACAACAAAAAACCTACCAGTACGGAAGCGAAACATGACGGCATTGGACTTGTCCCCAATTAATTCCGCATCCTGTTCTCATTTAGGCTGATAACCGCCGAACGAAGTTCGCGGCTAATCGTTCGAACTTGACGGGTGATGAGCCTCCTATGGCTGAATGTTTGCGGCGGGTGTTGTAGAAGCCG
>JANOVS010000143.1:0-8752 GCA_031417515.1 Hyphomicrobiales bacterium | reverse complement strand
GCAGGTTGGCGAACGTACCTATGTGTTGGGTCGCGGCAGTGCATTGTCTTCGGATGGCAACGGCAACTTTACATTCGCTCCAGCCGCCAAACTGGCACCCGGTTCCTATGATGTAACCTATACCGTCACCAATGAAGACGGAGCGACGGCTGTAGCAGTAGCAGCCGGAGCCATCGTGGTTGCCGAACCACCTCCGAGGACTCCGGTCCCTCCCATGGTAACCGCCAATGGTCTTGGCGGAACCTGGTCGGAAACCACCTCCAAGCAGTTGATGGCGCAGGTTGGCGAACGTACCTATGTGTTGGGTCGCGGCAGCGCCTTGGCATCGGATGGCAACGGCAACTTCACTTTTGCGCCCGCCGCCAAACTGGCACCCGGTTCCTATGATGTAACCTACACCGTCACCAATGCCGACGAAACAACGGCAACCGCTGTTGCAGCCGCCGCCATCGTGGTTGCCGAACCACCACCACCGCCAGAACCAGTTGTTGAGCCTGAACCAGCACCAGTTGTTGAGCCTGAACCAGCACCAGTGGTTCAACCGGAGCCAGCCCCAGTAGCGGAACCTGCACCGGCTCCGGTTGATGCAAGTGAACTTTCGCCTGTTGTAAGGCAAATTGTGGTCGGCAAATTGCCGGAAGCACGGGTGATAGATTGCAACGCGACATTTGCCCGCGTTCACCAGATTTTCCCGATCCGGTTTGCCTTCGATCTGGATGATTTGGGTTCGCCTTATGATCAATCAGTCCGGCAGTATGCTGCCCTGCTGAAAGATCCGCGTTGCCTGGCATTGAAAGTCGAGATTGCTGGTCATGCTGACTACAAGGGAAGCATTGCCTACAATCAGGACCTCAGCGAACGTCGCGCCCAACGGGTGCTGGATGCCCTGATTGCTGTGGGCATTGATGGCACACGTCTGTCCGTCAAGGGCTATAGCGAAATCTCGCCAATCGATCCGGCAAGAACGAACGATGCGCGAATGTTAAACCGTCGTGTTGACATGGTATTGATGAAATAGGGGAACTGCGATGAACGAATTTTTTAATTGGAACGATACATTCATCCTGTTCCAGCACAATTGGATATGGTTCATTCTGGCGCTGCTGATTGGCGCTTGGGTGGGCTGGACGACCTGTGACACCTCACGGTCGGCAAAGAACTAGGAAGCGGGGGAACAATCATGCTGCATTACCTCATTGAACTCGCCGTCTGGATGCTGGCAACATTTTTTGTCGGTTGTTGCATCGGCTGTCTCTTGCGCAAATTGTTTGGCGCTGAAGCTGCCGTTGAAGTACCAGCCCCTGCTGTTGCTATGCCAAAGGCGGCAATCGCAGTTCCGGCTGCAGCAGCGGCTGCGGCCACGATTGCAGCGGCTGCGCCTGCCATCCGTCCAGCTGCGACTCCAGTCGTGGCTTCTCCACCGCCGGTTGTGCCACCAAAACCAATTGTTGCCGCAACACCATTGGCAGCAACCGGCGTTCGCATGGAACGCCCCCGCGGTATTGCCGCTGCTCGCGGTGGCAAGGCCGACGATCTGCTCAGAATCGCGGGCGTTGGTCCGAAGAACGAAAAAATCTTGCATTCACTGGGCTTCTATCACTTCGATCAAATCGCCGATTGGAACCCCGGACAAGTTGCTTGGGTAGATGATCACTTGCGTTTCAACGGTCGCATCGACCGCGAAGAATGGATCAACCAGGCCCGCCTGTTGCGTGATGGCAAAGAAGCGGAATTCACCCGTCTCTATGGTACAGGTGGCATGAACAGGGCTACCGGTTCCTCAGAACCTTTGGTGGCTTCGCAAGCCAAGGTCGTTGCACCAGCCGCCGCCGTACCGGTTGCCGTCGACAACGAAAAAGCAGCCGAATCGGGCAAGATGGCAAAGCCAAAAGGCTTGACATCAGCTCGCGGTGGCAAGGCTGACAATCTGCAACGCATCAGCGGTGTGGGCCCCAAGAACGAAACAATCCTGCACAGCCTGGGTTTTTTCCACTTCGACCAGATTGCCGCCTGGACGGCAACCGAAGTTAATTGGGTCGATGACCATTTGCGCTTTGGTGGTCGTATCAAACGCGAGGAATGGATCAGGCAGGCGCGGCTGTTGGCCGAAGGCAAGGATGCCGAATTCAGCAAACTCTATGGCGCAGGCGGATCGCGCAACAAGCGCGGCTAACAGGTTGTTGGTTCGCAAGCCATGATTGCGGAGGTGGGGAACGCTTGTGGCGTCTGCAACGCCGTTTGATACTGTTAATTCAATCCGCTGTTGGGGGACATCTGGCCTTTTTCTTTTGAATCAACCGCTGCAAGCCAGCGGGCGATGGCGTTCACACTTTCGGTTTCGTCAAGGAACGGTACGTGGCCTCGACCCGGAATTTCAGTGCAATCAAGGGCAGGCAGCGCCGCCTGCATTTTCCCGACAGTTCGAAGCGACAACAAATCCGATCCAGCCCCCCGCATCAAACCGCACGGAAGTTCAATCAGTCCGGGCAAAAGATTCCAGAGCTTTGCCACCTTGCCTGCCTTGATATCTTCCCGCGAGGGCAGGGATTCCGTCAAACGCAAATCGTGGCGATGCACGAAAACACCATTGGAATACTGGAATATCCGCCGCACAACGCTGCGCCACATATTGTGCGAAACGCCGTCAAAACCAACTGCCGATTTGGAAAACTTGGTTGCCGCATCATCCCAATCGCGGAAACGTGCAGGTTTTCCCACATGATCGACAATGCGCAGCAAACCTTCAGTCTCCAGTTCAGCCCCGATGTCGTTCAACATCAGTCCTGCAATTCTGGTAGTCGCAGCATTTGCCATCAGCATGCCAACAATGCCGCCGCGCGATGTGCCAAGCACCGCACATCTGGCAATTTGCAAATGATCAAGCACTGCCAAAACATCGGCAAGTTCAACATCAGGTCGATAGGTTTTAGAATCGGTGGCATGGGCTGATTTTCCGCGCCCGCGAAAATCGATTCCGATGACCCGGCGTGATGAAGCATGCACATCAAATACCGGTTCAAAATCTCCGGAATGGCGGGTCAGTCCGGGCAAACACAATAGCGGCGTCGCACTGCATCCAACGCTGCCCCGGTCCGTGACGAATATTTGAGTGCCGTCTGCCGCCGTTACAAACAAGTCTCGTTGTGAAACACTAGTCACAGTCTGTAATCAAACCCGCAATGCCGCCACAGGATGAACTTGCAGCTTGATCATTATTCGCAACAGTCACCGAGCCCGGTTTGCCGCGCTTCAAATCTGCCGACATGGGGCGCACCGTTCCGGGGGCAAGTCGTGAGCGGTAGACGTGGAGATTTTGCAAAACTTTTTGCACATACTGACGGGTTTCCGAGAACGGAATTGATTCCACCCAATCTACAGCATCAATGTTTGGTGAGCGCAGGTCGCCATATTCTTCAGTCCATTCACGCGCCCGCCTTGGGCCTGCATTATAGGCCACCAATGTCAACACATAGGAACCGTTAAAGTCATCCACCAAATCCGCAAGATGCGCCGCACCCAACTTCACATTGTAGGCCGGATCACCCTTTAATTTGGAAACCGCATAGGGCAGCCGGAATTGTCGCGCCACCATTTTGGCAGTACCCGGCATCAATTGCATAAGGCCCTGCGCACCCACTTTGCTGCCGGCATCCGGATTGAATTCGCTTTCCTGCCGTGACAGGGCAAACACCATGGCCTTTTCAATCGGTTTGCCAACCTGTTGCCAATCAGGAAGACCGCGCAAGGGATAGGACCATGAATCGATATCAATTTTGAACTGTCCTGCGGCTTTAGCAAGTTTCAAGGCAAGGGTTGTGCCGCCAAGGCCATGAACAATGTCTGCCGCAGCATTCATTTCTTCAACAGTATCAAAGCGGCTGGCAATTGACCACAGGAACATGTGCAAGTTTGCTTTGCCAGAGGCTTGGTACATCATCCGCAAGGCGCGGATAACTTCATCCGACTCGACGCGCGACTTCGCGCTAGCGGAAAACGCGCCACTGTTGATTTCTTCAGGCACCTTGCCCAGACCAATCTGCTCTCGTGCCAATTGACCGTAGTAGATGGTTGAATGCTGCGCTGCTGATTTATAGGCTTTGGTGGCTGAAGATTTATCACCCAAGGCCGCAAGGGCACGGCCCATCCAATAGCCACCGCGGGCTTTTTCAGTGCGGGTGCTGGCCAGCTTTATCAGACGGCTGAAATGCTTTACCGCCGATTCGCCATCATTCAAATAGCGAAGCGCAATCCATCCCGAAAGGAATTCTGCGTCAACTGCATCGTCACCTTCATTGAGACCATTGCGGCTGGAAATCTTGTAGGCTGCTGACCAGGTATCCTTGTGATTAGGTCCAACGGAGCGACGCGCAATGATGCGGCGTTCCTCCCACCAGGCATTGGCATCGACCATCTCAGCCGAAGTCGATGGCGCATCCAGCAAGATGGCTCGTGCCTTGCCATACTTCTCTTGCCTGCGATAAAAGCGGGCGAGCGCGTAGCGCAGCGAAGCATCGTTGCGCAAAGATGCGGGCAGGGCGAGATAGGTTTTCTCGGCACCCCCGACACCTCGCAACAAGGCTTGGCCAACCTTGGCAATACGCAAGCCATCACCACCCAGGCGATTGGCATGGCGCAAGGCACCATTGGCCTGTTGGGCGCAGATCAGGCGAGACAGCCGTTGGCGATGGTCAGCAGTTGAAAGTCGCGACGAGAATTCATTGGCAATGCGCTTCTCAACATCACCTTCCATGTCAGTGAAGGCCCAGGCGCGGCGCAGGGATTTTTTGCCTTCATCATCCTGTCCCGCAGCAAAATAGGCACGTGCCAAGGCTGCATAACCATCGGCGGTCAATGGCACGCGGTCTTTAAAATAACCAATGACCAGATTGGGGTCTTCGGCATTTTGAAACAGCGCCTGTTCCGCCCTTTTAGTCATTGTTTCAGTCAGAGGCCATTTGGGAGCAGCCGTCTGAAAATCCCGGATACGCTGAAAGCCAACATCCTTGCCGTGGTCGCGCAAATAAATCAGTTCAACCAGTTTTATGGCGGCCTGATCGCCGGATTGGGACGCCAGACTGCCCGCATCGGTAAAATTGCCCCGCATGGCTTCCTTCACCGCAGCAATGGCATTGGCTGAAACTGCGGCCTCGGAAACTGTGGCAGAGAAAGGCAAAATGGCAAGGGCGCTTGCAGCAAAAAGTCCCTTCAAAAGGGCACGGCGGTTAACATTCAGCGACATTGTAGTCCAAACTCCTCAATTCAATCGTTACAGACCACAGCGAACAGGCCTGCTCTCCTAGATTTCAATTGCGACGGGATTGGGACAATCAGTTCATTGGCCATTTCACCGGTGCAGTTTGCTTGCCCCGCCACACACGAAAGACTATGGTGCCGCCACAATGCGGGACAACGGCTTTCAAACAGACCGTAGTCCCGTTATGGTTTAGAGTTCCTTAAAGTGGCCTTCGGGCCGCCCATGACAACGATGCAAGAGGTTTACCGTGAAAATCCAGGGTTCCATGCCTGCCTTGATTACTCCCATTAAAGATGGCGTTGTTGACGAAGCAACCTTTCGAAAATTCGTGGCCTGGCAAATCAAAGAGGGCAGCCACGGCTTGGTGCCAGTAGGCACAACAGGCGAAAGCCCTACTGTAACACCGGACGAACACAAGCGGCTTGTTTCGATTTGCGTGGAAGAAGCCAAGGGAAAGGTGCCGGTTATTGCCGGTGCCGGTTCCAACAACACAGCCGAAGCCATTGAATATGCCAGCCATGCCAAAAAGGCAGGGGCTGACGCCGCACTTATTGTTGTGCCCTACTACAACAAGCCCACCCAGGACGGCATCTACGCCCATTACAAGGCCATTGCCGATGCTGTTGATATTCCAATCTTTGTTTACAACGTGCCGGGTCGCACAGTTGCCAATATTTCTGTCGAAACTTTGGCGCGCCTCTCCAAGGATTGCCGCAACATCGTTGGCACCAAGGATGCTTCCGCCGATTTGACACGGCCTTCACGGCAGCGACTGGAGTCTGGCGAAGGCTTTATCCAGTTGTCCGGTGAAGATGGCACTGCCCTCGGCTTCAACGCCCATGGCGGCGTTGGTTGCATTTCCGTGACCGCCAATGTGGCACCACGGCTTTGCGCGCAATTACAGGAAGCAACGTTGACGGGTGATTATAAAACTGCCCTCAAGCTGCAAGATCGGCTTATGCCTTTGCATCACGCCCTATTTGTGGAAACCAGCCCCGGACCCATCAAATATGCGGTCAGCCTTCTGGGACTGTGCACGCCCGAAGCCCGCTTGCCCATGGTGCCGGTTCAGGATGCCACGAAAAAAGCCGTACGCGATGCCATGATCCATGCCGGTATTTTGAACTGATCAACGCGAATACAAAATGTCCTCAAAAGCCGGTGGAGCCAAGAAATCAAAAGTCGTAAGCGGCATCACAGTCAAAGGTGATAACCGCCGCGCCCGCTATGACTATGAGCTCATCCAGACCTTTGAAGCCGCCATCGAACTTGTTGGTTCTGAAGTGAAATCCCTGCGCACCGGCCACGTAAATCTGGCTGAATCCTATGCCGCCATGAAGGGCAGCGAGCTGTTTCTGATCAACTCGAATATTCCTGAATATCGCGAGGCCAATCGCTTCAATCACTCACCCAAACGTCCGCGCAAACTGCTGTTGCACCGCAAGGAAATTGATCGACTGGCAGTTGGCATTCAGCGCGAAGGTCTGACCATTGTACCGTTGAAGATTTTTTTCAACACCAAGGGCAGGGTGAAAGTTGATATCGCCCTGGCGCGCGGTCGCAAGCTTCATGACAAGCGCGAGAATGAAAAAGAGCGAGACTGGAACCGCGAGAAATCCCGCGTACTGCGCGACCGTGGCTAGTCTTGTTGGGCATTTATTACCTGATGTGACTTTGCCCTGCACGATCTTGCCACCCGTCGAATTGAACAAGTTGGCTGGTTTGATCGTCGTTTTTATCTACCCATGGACCGGCAAGCCCGACCATCCCAATCCCGAGAACTGGGACAGCATCCCTGGCGCCCATGGATCAACACCACAATGCCTAGCTTATTCAAATTGTTACGAAGAGTTTTGCGACTGGGGTGTGAAGTGTTTTGGTCTCAGTCAGCTCGAGCTTAAGTGGCAAAGGGATTTCGCCCAACGCAACAATCTCAAAGTGCCACTGTTGTCGGACGAAGCAGGCAGTTTTGCTCGTGGGCTGGGGCTGGAATACATAGTCACCGGTGAAAAATCTTATCTCAAGCGCCGCACACTGGTTGCACTTGACCGGAAAATAATTATGGACCGTACCGACGTTTCACCAGCTGAAGAAGACGCCATTTTCATTCTCGCCCATTTGAAAAACTTGATTGAAAGCAATCCATCGTGATCCTGATTGCGCTGGGCAGCAATCTTGACAGCCGTTGGGGATCACCCCATCAAACTTTAGTGGCGGCAGTTGCCGAAATGCAGCGGCGGCATATCAACGTCATTTCACTTTCAACACTCATCGCCACCGATCCCATGGGACCGCAAAACCAACCCATGTATGTGAACGCTGTGGCCCTCATCGAAACCCACAAATCACCAGAAGCCCTGATGCGCTGTTTGCATCAAATCGAACGTTGGGCAGGCCGCAAGCGCTTGCGCCGTTGGGGCCCCCGTTGCCTCGATCTTGATTTGCTGGATTATCACGGAATTACCAGAAAGCCCGCCCGGACATCGATCAAACCCTTGGCCTTGCCGCATCCCGGCATAGCCCAGCGAAGCTTTGTGCTGGCACCCCTGGCCGAAATTGCACCCCGCTGGAAACATCCCTACAACCACCAAACGCCAGCGCTAATGCTTCGGAAACTATAAGATTTAAACCCAATTTAACAGTGTTTGAGTCACACTGCGGCTGGGCTTGCCGTGCATTCGGGGCAGGGGATGGATTGAAATGTTGAAGTTCTTGTTGGCTGCGACAGCAGCAATGGTTTGGGCGACACCGGGCAATGCCGCACCAAAAAAGCCGCCCTATGGCACATTTGAAATTCTCGGCGCCATGTCGACTGATGAGGACAACGGCACACCGCAGCAACAGCGCCGCAAGCGCCGCAACAATATTCAGGTCGATGACTGGTCCTTGAGTCAGTTGCCCAAATCAGACCGCCGTAAAAAGCATATCGTCGACTTCGCCCGCGACATGCCTGCGGGTTCCGTGCTCGTTCAAACAAAATTGCGCAAACTCTATTTTGTGCTCGGCAAAGGTAAGGCCATTGAATACCCCGTCGGTGTTGGCCGCGAAGGTTTTCAGTGGTCGGGAAAAAACCGCATATCGCGCAAAGCCGAATGGCCAACCTGGCGTCCGCCTCCCGTCATGATCAAGCGCGAAGCTGCGAAAGGTCACGATCTTCCAGAAGTCATGGAAGGCGGGCCGGATAATCCCTTGGGTGCACGCGCACTTTATATAGGCAATACAGAATTTCGTATTCACGGCACGACAACACCCAGCAGCATTGGCAAGGCCGTTTCATCAGGCTGCATCCGCTTGCTGAATGAACACGTTATTGATTTATATGAGCGCGTCGCGGTGGGTGCCACTGTCGTCGTCGAGTAGTACCGCTGTCCCCACCTCCGTGGGGGGGGGGGGGGCGCCGGGGCCCGCCCGCGCGGGGGGGGGGGGGGGGGGGGGGGGGGCGGGGGCGGGTAGAAACGAAACCCCCCCCCCCAGCACCCAAAGACGGGAGGGGGGGGG
>JANOVS010000142.1:0-11063 GCA_031417515.1 Hyphomicrobiales bacterium | reverse complement strand
CCTCAAATTCCGTCATTCCCGCGAAAGCGGGAAACCAGACTTTCCGACAGCGAGACGGTTGAAAGTCTGGTTCCCCGCTTTCGCGGGGATGACGCGGTGTGGGTGTGAATGCGATTCCAAGAAAACTGGAACCGCTCTAACACAGAATTTGTGCCTCTTTCTTTGAAGCCTTGACACTATCCAATCTAACCGCGAACGCTGCGCCGAGATAACGGCGCAGTGTTGTCTTTGGCATTTTGTTGTGCGGCTTGCACTTCTGCAATCAATTGCCGCAACTGCTGGATGCTTGCGTCGCTGTTTTGATGCGTTTCACCAAATACCACATAGCGATTGCGCCCCGCTTGTTTGGCTTGATACATGGCTTCGTCGGCCCGGCGGACCAGTTCTTGTCCATCCGCGCAGTCGCTTGCAGACCGGGCGATACCAATACTGACGCCGACTGTTGCCGATTGGCCTTGCAAGTCCATCGGCTGGCGCAAAGCTTCAATGATACTCGCGGCATAGTCAGTTGCCCGCTTGGCATGGTCCTCGCCCATAAACAGGGCAACGAATTCATCTCCACCCAACCGGAAAACCGCTTCCGGATCACCGACAGTTTTAGCAATGATATTGGCGACATTTGTCAACAACACATCACCGGCCTTGTGGCCCAAAGTGTCATTGACCGCCTTGAAACCGTCCAGATCAGCAAAGGCAACCGAGCATTGCCAATGCTCAACCGCACAAGCCTGTTCCAGCTTCTGGTTGAAGGCCGCACGATTGCCAAGCCCTGTGAGATTGTCATGATTTGCTGCATGGAGCGCCATACGTTCACTTTTTTGAACCTTTTGCAAGAGTCGCCAACAAGCCGCCGCCATGCCAATCAATACCAACAGCGTTGCAACAAGTGTTTTGACAGCCCTGGCCCACAACTCGCTTTTACTGGTGAAACTGTGCAGGTTTGTTTGCCATGAAAATGCTGGACTGAACCTGCCCAATTCATCCGAAACTGTAACACTGCCCCGCCCCACAACATCTTTCTCATGCAACGACAGGTCGCGCACTGCATATTGCTCTGCCAACTGGGCCAGCAATGGTTTGTCAAATTTACGCACAAACACTAAATACCTGGGACTGGTCGACGCAGTTTCTGAAGTGTCTTGGCCTTTGGAAACCGGAGCAATGGCAGCCGCACTGACGCCTTCCGGTGTCTTCACAAAAACTGATGTGGCGCGAACATTGCTGGCATGTTTTGACAAGCTGGCCAAAATTTTTGGCCAATTGTTGCCGAAAATGTCTGAAACCCGAATGTTCAAGCGATGGCCGCCACCATGGGCCACCAAGACATTTGAAGTTGCTCCATCAACAATCATCATTGTGTCATAAATGGCGTTCGGGTCTTTGGCTGTGGTGCTCCATGTCGATACAATCCAATCAATGTCTGGCGTACCGTAGACGTGGGCGGCTGCGTCGTCCCAATCGGCGTTGTCCAGCAGAACGCGTTCAAGCTGGCCACGATAGGCCTTGAGGCCAGAACGGATGAGCTTTTCACTGCGGGCAAATGCAGCTTTTTCACTCATGACCACCAGTTCGTTGATGAGGTTGTAGGTTTGGAACCATGCGATACCAGCGGCAAACAGCATGGGCAGCACAATTGCCATGGCAAAGTGCAATTTCGAAACTTGCTTCATCGTGCAGCACCTCCCCAATGCGGAACAGGGAGACGGTAGCAGGCCTGCGTTAAATATGCGGGACAGCCTTGCCAAAGTGGCAATTGATTTTCCAGACGCAGTTAGCAAAACCTTAGCACCATCAATTTGAATGCACGGCTTGCGGTGGGAGACGGTGACGACTAAACTGTATTCATACCCAATGAACCAACTACTCAACCGGAGAATCTGCCATGGCCCTTGAATTGCCCGCCCTGCCTTACGCCTATGATGCACTTGGCCCCTATATGTCGAAGGAAACGCTGGAGTTTCATCACGACAAACATCACATGGCCTATGTGACCAATGGCAATAACCTTCTGAAAGATTCACCGCTCGCATCGGCTTCAGTCGAAAATATCTGCAAGGTTGCTTTTGCGGACAAGGCGGCTGGCTTGATCAATAATGTGGGCCAACACTACAATCACAATCATTTCTGGAATTGGATGAAGCCCAATGGCGGCGGCAAGAAAATTCCGGGCAAACTGGAAAAGGCCATCGAGTCCGACCTCGGCGGTTACGACAAAATGCGCGCGGATTTCGTTCAGGCGGGCCTGACGCAGTTTGGTTCGGGCTGGTGCTGGATTTCGGTGAAAGATGGTAAACTTGCCATTTCGAAAACACCCAATGGAGAAAATCCACTGATGTATGGTGCGTCGCCGATCCTTGGTTGCGATGTGTGGGAACACAGCTATTACATCGACTATCGCAATGCCCGTCAGAAATATCTCGAGGCCTTCGTGGATAATCTGGTGAACTGGGAATATGTCGAGGCGATGTACGCCAAAGCCTGAAATCACTCTTAAAGGTACTCTTTGAGGCATTGTGTATGCAATGCCTCAGAGAGTTATTGTCAATCACATGACCCCCTTCCCCATCTTCGACGGGCACAATGATGTATTGCTCCGATTGTGGCTGAAAAAATCAGCGGCGGCGGCGGCAGACTTTATCAGGGGTGACGACCTCGGTCACATGGACTTGCCGCGCATTCAGGCGGGCAACATGGTAGGTGGGTTTTTCGCCATTTTCTCGCCCTCGCAAGCCGACTATCGCCATGATGACGATGATCTCAACCCGCCCTTTGATCCTGCATTGGCCCAACAGGTTGCACTGAAGTCGGCGTTGGAAATGTTTGATTTGCGCGATGGGATTGCTGCATTGGCGCCCGACCGAATTTCATTGTGCCATACGGTTGCAGAAATCCGCGCAGCGATTGCCGATGGCAAGCTGGCTTTCATCACGCATATTGAAGGGGCGGAGGCTATTGCACCTGACCTTTCGAATTTGCAGGCGCTCTATGATCGCGGGTTGCGTTCGCTGGGGCCTGTTTGGTCCAGACCCAATGCTTTTGCTGAGGGTGTGCCGTTCCGTTTTCCTTCTTCATCAGATACAGGTGACGGATTGACGGAGGCTGGTGCGGCACTGGTGAATGAATGTCGCCGCATGGGGATCATGATCGATCTCTCACATTTGAATGAGCGCGGCTTTTGGGATGTCTCGCAGCTCTCCGACAAGCCACTGGTTGCCACCCATTCAAATGCCCATGCTGTTTCAGCTTCCTCACGCAATCTGACAAATGAGCAATTGCTGGCCATCGGAGGGTCGCGCGGTATGGTGGGCTTGAACTATGCGACAGGGTTTCTGCGACCCGATGGACGTTGGGATACAAAAACCGAAGCATCCGTGCTGATCCAACATCTGGAACATTTGCTGAAATATGCGGGTGAAGACTGCGTGGGGCTTGGCAGTGATTTTGATGGTGCCCGCATTCCGGCATTCATCGGCAATGTGACGGGCGTCTCTCATCTTGTAACGGCCATGCAGCAAGCCGGGTTTGGTGACCAGTTGATTGAGAAAATCACTTCCAAAAACTGGCTGCGGGTTTTGCAATTGACTTGGGGGCGATGATTAATTCTCGACGGCCCAGATCAATATACACCTGAAATTGGTGGCTTAAAACCAGACTGGCGATTTGTCGGACGCTTCCGCTTCGGCTATGCAAGGGCATGATGCTGATGCGACGGCCCACCTTGTTTCCCCTGCCCATTGCCGGTTGGAAAGAACATGTTTCATTTCCGCGCCTTAAACTAGGCCCCCTGGTGGCCAAGCTTGATACGGGGGCACGAACGGCTGCCTTGCATGCCGATGAGATTGTAGTGACGGGAAAACGCGTGCGTTTTGTGATCGTGACCGATGGCATGAAAAAAGCATACACTGCACCGCTGATGGGCCACAAGAGGGTCAAAAGCTCCAATGGCCACAGTGAGTTGCGCCCCGTCATTCGCGCAACGCTTGAGTTGGGTGTGCATGTTTTCAAAACTGAAATCAGCCTGACAGACCGCACCGACATGGAAGTGCCGATGCTGCTGGGCCGCAACAGCATCAAAGGTCACTTCATCATCAACCCCGCCCACACATTTTTGCTCCGTACACGGAAGAAAGCGTCGCCATGAAGATTGCCTTGCTCACCCGCAATCCCAAGCTCTACTCCCACAGACGCCTGATTGAAACGGCGGAGGCACGGGGCCATGAGATCATACCGATTGACTATCTGCGATGTTACATGAACATCACCTCGCGCAAACCGGAACTGCGCTACATGGGTGAGAAACTTTCTGGATTTGATGCCGTGATCCCGCGCATTGCGGCGTCGCATACTTTCTATGGCCTCGCGGTGTTGCGGCAATTTGAAATGATGGGGGTTTATCCCCTGAATGAATCGGTGGCCATTGGCCGGTCACGCGACAAATTGCGCTCGTTGCAAATTCTGTCGCGCGATGGTGTGGGCTTGCCGGTCACGACCTTTGCAAATTCCACAAGCCGCACCGATGCCATTCTGGAAATGGTGGGAGGTGCGCCTGTTGTGATCAAGTTGCTCGAAGGCACGCAAGGTATCGGCGTCGTCTTGGGTGAAACATACAAGTCTGCCAAGTCGGTCATTGAAGCTTTCCATGGGGTCAAAATCAACATCCTGGTGCAGGAGTTCATCGCCGAGGCAGAGGGGCGTGACATCAGGGCTTTTGTTGTTGGGCGGAAAATTGTAGCGGCCATGGAACGGTCGGGGCCGGAGGGTGATTTCCGCTCGAATTTGCACCGGGGTGGGACGGCGGCTGTCGTCACGTTGACAGCGGCAGAGCGAACCACGGCCCTGAAGGCCACATCATCCATGGGGCTCAATGTGGCAGGTGTCGATTTGTTGCGTTCCAACAAGGGCCCGGTTGTCATGGAAGTGAATTCATCGCCGGGGCTTGAAGGCATTGAAGGGGCAAGCAAAGTTGACGTGGCCCTTGGCATCATCACGTTTCTGGAAAAGCATGCAAAGCCGGGGCACACCAAAACCCGGGGCAAGGGTTAAGGGGAGCACCATGGGGGATTTTGAAATCGGTGGCTTCCGCGTCGCCGCAGGCAGTCGCGCCACGGTCAATCTTGTGGTTTCAACATTGGCCAACGCTTCGCCAATGAACTTGCCTGTGCATGTTATCCACGGAACTGAAGCTGGTCCCACCTTGTTCATTTCGGGCGTGGTGCATGGTGATGAAATATTGGGCTTGGAGATTATCCGCCGCGTGCTTGCGCAAGATGCGTTGAAAACCTTGCGGGGAACGTTGCTTGGCATACCCATCGTCAATGGTTTTGGCTTTTTGAACCACTCCCGCTACATGCCGGACAGGCGTGATTTGAACAGGTCGTTTCCGGGTTCGGACCAAGGTTCGCTGGCCAGTCTACTGGCTGATTTGTTTTTCCGGGAGATCGTTGAGCGCTGCCAATATGGCATTGATTTTCACACCGCCGCCTTGCACCGCACCAACCTGCCACAAATTCGCATCGCGCCGAAAGACGATGGCTTGATGGCGCTGGCCAAGGCTTTTGCACCACCGGTCATTCTCACCTCAAAACTGCGCGATGGTTCCTTGCGCCAATCGGCCAAGGAAGCTGGTGTGCAAGTGATGCTGTATGAAGGTGGCGAGGCCCTGCGGTTTGATGAAGTGGCAATTGATGCGGGCGTCAAGGGGTGTTTGCGCGTCATGAAAGCCATTGGCATGATTGACGTGGCTCCTCCGGTTCTTGCTCATGCAACCACGGTGTTGTCGTCTTCAAGCGGTTGGACCCGTTCACCTGAGGGTGGCATTTTGCATTCGGTGCGCCAGGTCGGCGACAAGGTGGGACGGCAGGAACCCATCGGCATCATCACCGATCCTTTAGGTGATGTGACAGTTCCGGTGTTTGCTGATGACGACGGAATTATTATTGGGCGGACCAATCTGCCCATCGTCAACCGGGGTGATGCACTGTTTCATATTGCCCAAATTTCGACAGGCAAGCGCGGGCCGGTGCTGGCGGTGCCGGATGAGGATGAGATTATTTGAAATTGGAATCGGTGGCCAAAGGGACCTCATCCGCCCCGTTGGGGCACCTTCTCCAACTTCGTTGGAGAAGGGCATTTGTTGGAGAGCGCCCCAGCTTGTTGAAGTGAAGGTACAGGTCGCAACCAAATCCCTTCTCCACGCTCCTTGGCGTGGAGATGGTGCCCCAACGGGGCGGATGAGGTCCCTTCGGTGGCCACAAGCTTGCCCCCTCAGAAACTCCACTCCCTTGCCTTCGCCACGATGAAATCGCGGAATGCGGTTACGCGTTTGGTGTCTTTCAGTTCTTCGGGATAGACGAAATAGGTTTCGTATTCTGGCGTGTCGATGGGAAGATCGATCTGCACCAGGTTCATGTCGGGAGCTACCAGATAATCAGCCAATATGGCGATGCCCGCCCCCGCCTGAACGGCGCGGCGCAGGCCGTAGGCGTTGTTGACGCGTAAAGCCACGGACCGTGGCTCGCTTTCGGCGCGGCCTGCAGTTTGCAACATGGTAAGGCTGTTAAGATAGCTGGCGGAAGAGCCGAATATCAGGATGTTGTGCCTGTCCAGGTCTTCGGCAGACTTTGGAATGCCGTGCTTTTTTACATAATCAACCGATGCAAAAATGTGATGGTGCACCGTGAAGAGTTTACGCTGGATCAGGTCGGGTTGGGTTGGTCTTCGCAAACGCACGGCGACGTCTGCTTCGCGCATGGACAGATCCAGTTCTTCATCTTCCAGCAACAATTGCACCTGAATATCCGGAAACAGTTCCATGAATTCCTTGATGCGCGGCGTGAGCCACACGGACCCCAGTCCAACCGTCGTTGTGATGCGCAATTCGCCTGATGGTTTTTCCTTGGAATCCATCAGGCGGGTCTTGGCCGCAGCGAGCTTGGTGTAAACATCATGGGCCGTGCGATAGAGAACTTCGCCCTGCTCCGTAAGGATCAGGCCCCTGGCATGGCGGTGAAACAACGGTACTCTTAAATCATCCTCAAGAGCACTGATCTGTCTGCTGACAGCTGATTGCGAGAGATTGAGTTCAGTGCCCGCATGGGTGAAACTGCCTGCATCGGCCACTGCGTGAAAAATGCGAAGCTTGTCCCAATCCATGTTTATTCCGCCGCTATTCTGTGTGTGGTTTGCTGTGCGTGTAACCAGCGTTCTGCTTCAATTGCCGCCATGCAGCCCATGCCTGCCGCAGTGACGGCTTGCCGATAAATATCATCGCTCACATCCCCCGCCGCAAAGACGCCGGGGATTTCGGTTTGTGTGGACCATGGTGCGGTGATGAGGTAGCCGCCATTTTTAAATGGAAGTTGATCGATGAACAGTTCGGTTGCCGGCTTGTGACCGATGGCGATGAAAACGCCATCCAGTTCCATCACTTCCGTCGCCCCGGATTTCACGTTCTTCAGTCGCACAGACGTAACACCCTTGGGGTCTGACGTGCCCAACACTTCATCGAGTGTGGTCTCCCATTTCACCTTGATCTTGGGGTGATTGAAAAGCCGGTCCTGTAAAATTCGCTCTGCCTTGAACTCTGTGCGCCGGTGAATGACCACCACTTCCGAGGCAAAATTTGTGAGGTACAAGGCTTCTTCGACGGCTGTGTTGCCACCACCGACGACAAGCACTTTCTTGTTCCGGTAGAAAAATCCGTCACAGGTGGCACAGGCAGAAACACCAAAGCCCTTGAAATGGTTTTCGGACGGAAGATCAAGCCATTTGGCTTGTGCACCCGTGGCAATGATCAGGGCGTCACAAGTGTAAACTGTGCCGCTATCGCCGACGAGTTTCACCGGATTTGCCCTGAGATCAACTGAAACGACAGTATCGGACACAACTTCCGTGCCCATATGCTCTGCCTGTTGGCGCATTTCTTCCATCAGCCAAGGGCCTTGGATTGTCGTGGCAAAGCCTGGATAGTTTTCAACGTCTGTCGTGATGGTCAATTGGCCACCGGGCTGGATGCCTTGCACAACAAGCGGTTTTAACATGCCACGAGCAGCATAAATGGCAGCAGTATAGCCTGCAGGGCCTGAACCAAGGATCAGGACACGAGAGTGACGGGCCGTCATGGTAATACTCCGGGAGAGCTATGAATATTTAGCATAGCTTATCTGGTGTGGGGCCTGAGTCAACACAAGGGCTTGTGCATGAGGCGAATTTTTATCTACCCGAGCTTGATGGGCTGCGAAATCATGGCTCGGCAAATCATGTCAATCCCCCAACTCGGCAATCAAATCCTCGGCGATGATCGAGCGTTTGTTGCAGCGGTTGGCTGCGTCACCATGCTGCCAAACGCCTGCACATGCAGACATGAATTCATCATAGCCTTGAGCCAGCCACGATGTAATGATCCCGGCCAAAACGTCGCCGCTGCCTGCTGTGGCCAATTTCGGCGGTGCGTTGGTGTTGACGTGGGCATAACCATCGCCAATCGCGATCACCGTATCTGCACCCTTCAGCACAACTGCCGCTCCGCTGACTTTAGCTGCCAATTGTGTCCGTAGAATTTTGTTGCCGGGAAAGCCCGCAAACAGCCGCTGAAATTCGCCTTCATGAGGTGTGAGCACAACAGGTCGACACTTGATGGCCTTGATGGCCCCGAACAATTCCGCTGGTTCATGGGCAAAGACGGTGAGCGCATCAGCGTCCAGAACCACGGGAAAACCAGTTTTCAACATGCGCAAGGCAACCTGTCGCGTCATGTCATTGATGCCTGCGGCTGGCCCAATGCAAAATGCTTTTTGTCGATTGTCATCCCATACGGGTTGCAAATCTTCGAGGCTTTCGACTGGACGTAACATGATTGACGAGACATGATTGGCGTGAACCCGCAAGGCATCACGGCTGCCCAATATTGTTGTCAGTCCGGCACCGCACCGGGCCGCGGCAAGCGCCGCCAGACGAGCGGCACCTGTCGAGAATTCCGGGCCACTCCAAACGAAAGCGTGACCTCGATGAAATTTGTGGTGTTCTGGTTGCAATGAAAGCAGGTCGTTGCGGATATTCTCATAAATCCGAACGGGCAGGGCGTCGGCCACGCATTCTGAAATACCAATGTCTGCCACAACAATTTCGCCGCACAGCGTGCGCCCCGGCAGCAAGACATGGGCAGGTTTCTTGCGAAAGAAAGTGACGGTGAGGTCGGCAATGACGGAACAACCGCGTTGCTCACCCGTTGCGCCATCAACGCCTGATGGCACATCAATGGCGATAACTGGAACCTCGGCGCGGATAATGTCGTCTACAACGCCAATATCAAAATCACGGTTGAGACCGATGCCAAAAATGGCATCGACAATTAAACCGGGGTTTGATTTTCCACCAATGCTGCTTTTGAACGCCGCAATATTGCTGATCGGACCCTTCCATTTCTTGGCCATAACAGCGGCATCGCCCTTAAGGGCCTTCAACTCACCCATCAGATAAACATTCACGGGCCATTTTTTGGCCGCCAACAATCTGGCTACGACAAAACCATCTCCGCCATTATTACCCGGCCCGCAAAGCACGGTGAGTGCGCATTTCTTGTAGCGGTTCAGGATTTCGGCTGTCACAGCGGATCCTGCATTTTCCATTAACTGCAGCGATGGAATGCCACCAGCAATGGCCATTGCCTCAGCTTGTCGCATTTGGTCTGGCGTCAGAATTTCATGGGTCATCCTGCAATACTGCCACAATGACTTCGCACTTCCAATCACGCAACAATCTTGCGTATAAGCCCGGCCCATGGATAAGCATAACAACCCCGACACCATTGATTGGAAAATACTCCGCGAATTGCAGCGCGAGGGGCGCATCAGCAATGTGGAACTGGCCAATCGGGTGGGGCTGTCACCACCCCCGACTTTGCGCCGGGTACAGGCCTTGGAAGAACAGGGCCTGATCACCGGCTACCGGGCCCAATTGGCAAGAGACAAGCTGGATTACGGCGTCAAGCTTTTCGCACTTGTGGGACTCAAGAGCCAGGCTCAACAGGAAATCGAAGCCTTTGAGCGCAGCGCCAAAACCTGGCCGATTGTCAGGGAATGTTATGCGGTGTCGGGTGGTGCCGACTTCATGCTGGTCTGTGTGGCCCGCGATCTTGCTGCCGTACAAAGTTTTGTCATGGGTGCCTTGTCAAAAGCCCCCAATGTGGAAAGCGTTAAAACCTCGCTTATTCTGCATGTGGCAAAAAATGAACCAGAGGTTCCCCTGCCTTGAAAGCAACCGCTGAAAATCATTGGCCCTCACTGATTTCGGCAGCAACTGCCGCGGTTATTGTCGGCTTTGCCTCGACCATCCTTGTGGTCATCGAAGGTGCGCGGGCAGTTGGTGCAACAGCGGCCCAGCAGGCCTCGGTGGCAGCCAGCTTGTGTTTTGCCATGGCTGTGACATCGGCCCTGCTGGCCTATCGCTACAAGCAACCCATCATGGTGGCATGGTCAACACCAGGAGCGGTACTGATTGCCACAAGTGCATCGGGTATCAGTTTTCCAGAAGCCATCGGGGCCTTCATGTTTGCCGGCCTGTTGATGGTCATCACGGCGCTGATCAAGCCCCTGTCGCAAGCCATCAACAAAATGCCAGCGAGCATCGCGGCGGCCATGTTGGCGGGCGTATTGCTGCGCTATGTGCTTGGCGTTCCCAACGCAGCTTTGGCAATGCCCACATTGGTGGTTCCGCTGGTCCTGGCGTTTTTCATCCTGCGCTTGTGGGTGCCCATGTACACGGTGCCTGTGGTGGTGCTGCTGGGGCTGGTGTTTGCCGGGATCAGTGGCGCGTTTTCAAGCGCCATACTGATCGGCGTTACGCCCCTGACATTCGATCTTCCGCAATGGAACACCACGGCGATCATCGGCATTGGTTTACCGCTTTATCTTGTCACAATGGCCTCGCAAAACCTGCCGGGTTTTGCCGTGTTACGGGCCAATGGCTATGAACCGCCAGTTGCCGCATGCCTGTTGGTGACCGGGCTTGGCAGTATATTGGCAGCGCCTTTTGGCACCCATGCCGTGAACATGGCAGCCATCACG
>JANOVS010000141.1:0-1624 GCA_031417515.1 Hyphomicrobiales bacterium | reverse complement strand
AATTCTGGGCAAGTTCACAGTCAAAACAGGGTGCTGAAAACGCCGATAAGTGGACAAAGCCTGCCCAGAGCGTGTCGAAGGGTGGACACTACTATAAAGAAAAACAGAAAACATGGATTCTGGACGCGCGGATGAAGCCGTTTTCGACACCGCGATGGGGCACCCGCAATCCGTTGATTATTCAAAATGTCAAAGAACCAAAGCAGGCTCTCAAATCAAATCCAACATTGCAAGCACAACCTCGCGGAAGGGGACATGCTATCGCGTGTCCCCTGATCGGCCGGGCGACATAGTTTGGGGGTTAAGTAAAGTGTCACCGTAATCAGTAATCAAATCAAAAGTGTCACCGTAATTAGTATAATGAGAACATGACAAGAACAAACACAACTGCTATTTGTCAAAAATTCTGGGGTCCCCGGAACTGATAAGCTGGCTGAAATTGGCGTGGTGGACTCTGAGCCGAATGTGCGCAACAAGCTAAGCTGGAGTAAATTTACAGCGGTGTTTTTGTTGCAATGCTTAGAGGCTATCGGTGCATCGGATTTGCGGCTCTCCTAACCGCTTCGGCGTTATCCGCCCAACAAGCCAATAATGCCAGTAGCGGCCGGCCCAGCACCAGACAAAGCGGTGAGGCCCGCCAAGGCGTCCCAACGCAAATTGCGCCCGCTATTGACCGCATTGCTGATGAACTTGCCGAAACCCCTATAGACCAATCCGATCCCTTTGGGGATGAACGCAACAAGCGCGAAAAACGGGATATTATCGCTCAGGAAGAATCCGTCCAATGGGCGCGTTGGAATTTCATAGCGATTGTTTTTCAAACATTCTTGGCCGGAGGTGCCTTGATCGCGCTGGTATTGGATTTGCGGCAAAATCGGAAAAGTGTGGAAGCGCAGTTGCGGGCCTACTGTTCTCTTTTGTCGGGAAATTTTGTTAATCTGGCGCCAGATTACGAACCGGGCTTCGACATGGCTATTAGCAATTCTGGACAGACACCAGCGTTCAAGATGAAAATCGATAGCGAATGTTTCATTCTTGAGAATGGGAAGTCCCCCGTATTGGTTGACCCTGATATGACTGGCTATACGACTCATACTATTGGTGCGGGCGGGAACGTCAACGCAAAGCCCAACCTTGGGAATAAAATAAGCAGTGAGGACTGGAGCCGCTTGATTGACGGCAATTGTGTATTTTGGGTGCGGGTGTTTGGGGAATATTATGATATTTTCGGCAAACGCCAAACGTTTCGCGTTACCGCCGCTGTGCGCGGACTGCCAGATCAAGCTGTTTTGAAACCCGCAAACGACGGCAATTATTTCACATAGAAATAGAACCAGCTTAATCACAGCGCTCGCCTAGCGAAGCGGGGCGTCCTGTAACTCCTAAATAATCTGAGATAAGCAGCCCATTCAGGCTAACGCCAGGTCAAGGAGGACAGCCAGTAGGCAGTCCCCCGGAACCTCAGTGAACCGTCCCCAGCGTCGTCTCGACGCTCAGCATGATGATCAGCCGCTCGATCTGGCGCCAGCGGCAATAATGCAGGTGGTTGCCGATATTGCGGCTGGCTTTGGCGCGGTCGGCCGCCTCCAGCCCGGCAGCATGACCGAACCGGTCGATCAGCGTT
>JANOVS010000140.1:0-6474 GCA_031417515.1 Hyphomicrobiales bacterium | reverse complement strand
TTTAACGCGCCTTCGCCGAAGGCTATGGCGCGTCAAAAAAGGCCGGAGGTGGGGAAATTTATTGCATCGCTTGCAGCAATGCTTCGTCGGGGTAGCTGTCGGCGGGTAGTCCCAGTTTGATTTGCATGTCCTTGACGGCAGCCCGTGTGCCTGCGCCAATCTTGCCGTCAAGCTTGCCGACATCATAGCCCTTGTCTTGCAGAATCGTCTGTACCTCAACCACTTGCTCGTGGGACAGGGGCACAACATTTCCCCTGCCCTTGCCAACCACCGGCGCACCGACCATGCGCGTGGCGAGATAGGCAGCGGTTGTCGAATAGACCAGGCTTTCGTTCCATTTCAGATAGGCGGTGGTAAAATTTTCATAGGCGAAAAAGGCTGGACCATTGCGTCCCATGGGCAGCAGCAGTGAAACAGGCATGGCATCAGCCTTGATGTTCTTGCCGCTTGCCGCCTTCACACCCCAGGCCGCCCATTGCTTGCGGCTGTGCTTGATGGCGATGTCGGCCTGATCCCATTGCATATCGGCTGGTACCTTGACTTCCTGCAACCACGGCTGGCCCGGTTGCCAGCCATGTTTGCGCAGCAAATTGGCGGTTGAGGCAATCACATCGGGAATGCTGTTGCGCAGGTCGCGTTTGCCATCGCCATCAAAATCAACGGCACTTTCGTTGTAGTCATAGGCCATGAATTGCGTCTGGCCGATTTCACCGGCCCAGGCACCGCGCATTTCATCATAGGTCAAGTCGCCGGAATCAAGCAGTTGCAAGGCAGCGATGAGTTGTGGTCGGAATTTTTCCGGGCGGCGACAATCCCAGGCCAAAGTGGCAATGGCGGGGATGGCAGGACTGTCTCCCAGAAAGCCGCCGAAATCGGTTTCAAGGGCCCAGAAGGCCGCGATGACGGCAGCGGGAACACCATATTTTTTCTGCACCGCATCAAAGATGTTTTTGTGTTGCGCAATGACGCTGGCACCCTTCTTGACCCGGGCTCCTGTGGCCATGCGTTGCTGAAATTGCAGGAAGCTTTGGTTGAAGACGTTCTGGGCGCGGTCTTTTTTGATGATGCCGGGATCATATTTCACCGTCTTCAGAACGGCGATTGATTCAGCCGAGATGCCTTCGTTGGCAGCTTCCTGCACCATGGCCTTTTTGAAAGCCTCAAAACCTTGCGCATTGTTGCCGCATGTTGCCGCCATGGCAGGAACTGAAGTGGACAGAATAACAGTAGCAATCGCCATCGCCTTGAAAGACATAAACTGGAAACTCCGGAATGTTGTGAACCTCGAATTGCTGAAGGGGTAGCAAGCCAGTTCGGCGAATTTGAGGTGACGTTTGCCCGGATTACGCCTTGTTGGTTAACGAAAAGCCACCCCGCCAGAAGGGCTGCCTCTGGCGGGATGATGTTCAGTCAGCGGTTTTATTTTCAGTTTTGGGCGCGGAATTCCCAAGGTGTGACTTTGCCGTCCCTATCGGTATCAGCAGCGGCCAATTTTGCCTTGGCATCGGCAAAGAATTCGATCCGGCTGATGCCAGCGTTCTTGTCCGTATCCAGTACCACAAATTTATCCTTGCGAACTTTCAACACTGCGGCAGCTTCGTCGCTATTACCCCAGTTGAACCAGCCGCCACCATGGCCTTTTCCGCCACGCATTGTGGTGAATTCGGTTTCGTTCAGGGAAGCATCGGCATTCTGGTCCATGCGGTTGAAAGCATGGTCGGCAAGCACTGCCGCTTCATCATCATTGATCACACCGTCTGCATTGACATCGATCAGCATTTGACGGCCGCCGCGATGTTTGCCGCGGCCTTCACCATGACGACCACCTTGTTTGCGCCCGTGATGGCCCCAGCCCTCTTGGCCGTCATCTGGGCCGTCATCTGGGCCATCATCTGGGCCGTCATCCATCTGTTCGGCGCCAGATGGGGGAGCGGGCACATCGGTTGCCTGTTGGGCCTTGGCCACGCCAATAGCGGCGCTGAGCATCAGGGCTGAGGCAAGGGCAAGTTTCAATATCGAATTCATATCAGTCTCCTTGGGTTGTTGTCACCCATAAGACGCATCCCAAACGAAATTCCGTCTGACGTTACAGAAGTTTAATAGTGATGGCTAAATTGCGGCCGGGATTTGGGCAAGCGCCTGCTCTATGTCGGAGATCAGGTCATTGAGGTTTTCAATGCCGATGGAGAGCCGCACCAGATTGTCCGGCACGGGGCTTGATGACCCTTCGACGGTCTTGCGGTGTTCAGCCAGACTTTCGGTGCCGCCGAGGGATGTGGCTGGCAGCAGCACTTTAAGGTTGGAACAAAATTTCCGTGCACCTGCATAGTCGGTTTTCAGCATGAGAGACATCATGCCGCCATAGCCATCCGTCATCTGGCGCTTGGCAATATCATGCTGGGGATGGCTGGCAAGACCGGGATAGATGACGCTGTGGAGTTTTGGATGAGATGCAAAATGCCGGGCAATCGCCATGGCATTGTTGGAGGCCCCGCGATAACGCACAAACAACGTGCGCAGTCCCCGCAACAGCAGCCAGCATTCAAAAGGTGCAAGGGGTGCCGAGGTCTTGTTGCGCAGCAGGAGCAATTCATCCCAGCGCTGATCCCGGCGGGCGCAGATCAACGCACCACCCAGCACATCGGAATGGCCATTGAGATATTTGGTGACGGAGTGGAAAACATAATCCGCACCAAGTGTCAGGGGTTGGGTGGTCACGGCTGCCGTGGTTGTAGCATCAACGCCGAGGATGGCTCCGGCATTGTGAGCGGCCTTGGCAACTGCCGCAATATCGGTGACATCCCACATGGGGTTCGATGGTGTTTCGATCCACACCAGTTGGGTTTTTCCCGGCACAATGGCGCTTGCGATATCATGGTCCGTCAATGACAGGCTGATGCGGCCCTTGGCTTCGAGCTTCTGCAGCCACAGCCTTGCAGCATAATACATGTTGGTGGGGGCCACCACATGGCCGCCCATCGGCAAAGTTTCCACCAATTGAAAAATCGCTGCCATGCCGGAGGGGTAAAGCAGGCAGGCCGCGCCTTTTTCCAGGGCCGCGAGGGTTTCCTCGGCGTGCCAGAGCGTTGGATTGCCGCCGCGCTGATAATCCGAAGGGATCAGGTTTTCATAGTTTTCATTGCGGGCAAAGGTTGTTGAGAGATGGATTGGCGGCACCACGGCTCCGGTTGCGGCATCGGTGGTGTGCAACAATTGTGCGGCAATGGTTTCGGGGCGACGCCCATGATTTGACATCTGATGATTAGACATGTTGTCCCCCGTTGATGTGCAGTTCAGCCCCCGTCACATAGGAGGATTGCTCCGTACACAGAAAATATATGGCGCGTGCCACTTCTTCCGGCTGGCCCAAGCGGCGCAGCGGAATTTGCGGAATGATTTTTTCCGTGCCGGGCGACAGGATGGAGGTTTCAATTTCGCCCGGCGAAATGGAGTTGACCCGCACGCCATGGGGACCAAAATCATGGGCCATCTCACGGGTGAGGGAAGCGAGTGCCGCCTTTGAAGTGGAATAGGCGGCACCAGCAAACGGATGCACTTTTGTTCCGGCAATCGATGTAACATTCACCACGGCACCCTTGGCCTTTTGCAATTCATTGAGCAGCCCGCGGGCCAGCATGATGGGCGCGAAGAAATTGATTTGGAAAACCGTCTTCCAATCTTCCTCCGGTGTTTCCAGCGAGTTCATGCGTGTGCCGCCCGCAAGCTTGGGACTGATGGCGGCATTGTTCACCAGTGCGTCCAACTTGCCATCATGGGTCTTTAATTTTTCCCGCATGATGTCGATGGCCCGGTGGGTGTCTTCCGATGAGGCAAGATCAAGCACGATATGATCTTCTGGCCCGGCATCCCACGGGCAATCCTCGGGGAAAGGATGGCGCGAACACGTGATGACGCGCCAGCCACCTGACGAAAAGCGCTTGACGGTGGCATGACCAATGCCACGCGATGCGCCCGTGAGGATGAGAGTTTTGCGGGTGTCAGTCACGTTCGACCAAGCGTCCGGTTACGTATTTGTGGATGATAGATGACACCAGCGTTTGGTACGGCAAGCCATCTTGAATGGCCCGCACCTTGAGATTTGAAATGTCATTTTCCAACAGCCTGAGCGTCACCGGCTTGCGCTTCAAGGTGTTTTCAGCAGCACGCTTCAATGCCTTTTTACGAGCAGGAAAACCCGGCACCCCGACATATTCGCCTCGGCGCAAAGCTTCGATGGCTTCACGTTCTTCATCATCAAAGAAGGCTGGATCGTATTGTGTCTTGCCTTGTCCATTCATGGTTCTACCTCGTTCCCTGGCCCGTTCTCTGATCCGTATTTCGCCTTCATTTTCCAGTCAGGAAAAATTGTCTTCAGGAAAACCGTACCCTCATCACAAACATAGGGAACGGCGCACATGTAGCCATTCAGTTCAACAATGAAAATGCGCTGATTGCGCCGTTGCGGATGTTCAACATCATCAATCATCTTGCCGGACAGCAGGGCAGAAACCACCGCCTCAAACGAAAGGCCCCGATTGGCCTTCAACCAATCATTCTTGGCTTCATCCCATTTGATGACAGCAAGCTCCATGGAAATTGATGTAATGGGCCCGCGTTAAAATGTCAATACAATGGATGTACAATCAAAGCTGAACAGGTGCCAAAGCACTGCTGCGGAGTACCGAAAAAAGCCAAGCGTTCCCTGTTCCCTCCTTATCCCAGATGCACGACTGGCACCCACCATACATTCGTGCCAGTCTTAGCGTGCGGGAACCCGATTATCGCAATCGCTGGATGGTGATTGCACTGGCTTTGGGCGACGCTGCTGCCAGCAGGTCGATCGAGACTTGCTGGACACAAGGAGCACTGCCATGAAAAATCCCATCCTGATAGCAAGCCTCTGCACTCTCGCCATCCTGCCGTGGACCAGCAGCCAAGCTGCTGACACCAAACTGAAGCAGGCCAAGATCATCATCGAACATAACGCAACCGACAATGACACCGGATTCCAGATTTCACTTGATGCCGATGGCTGGCAGAAACTTGAGCTGCGAGGTCCCGCTGGTCCAGTGGCGGAGTTTCGACCCATGGAGGCGATGAGCAAACTGGGCTTCACTGAGCTCTTCCTTGAAACTGTGGAACCGGAAAATGCCAAAGTGTCATTGGCGGAGACGCTCGCAAAAATGCCGGAAGGTGAGTACAGGTTTCTTGCTGATGCATCAGAGTTGGGTGGCGTGACCGGACAGATGACGGGAACCGCAACCCTCAGCCATAAAATCCCCCAAGGCGTGACGTTGCTTTCACCCAAGGAAGATGCCGCAATCGCCGTTGCTGACACGAAAGTGGCCTGGTCGGGCAATGGCCTTAACCTGGATGGCAGCAAGGCCGACATCATTGCTTACCAACTGATCATCGAAAAAGATGAGGAGCCGCATCCCCGCATGGTCGGCAAACGCGGCCTCAGCATGATCCTGCCTGCCACGGTCCAGGATATCACCATCGCTGCTGCCTTCTTTGAACCGGCAACGCCCTACAAGTGGGAGGTTCTTGCCATAGCCGACAATGGCAACCAGACCCTGCAAAGTGGTGCATTCAAGACACGTTAGACTATGATGGCGGGCGGGAAGTTGGCGGCTTGCCGCCCGGCACCGGAAGGAGACCACCATGAAGCGGACTTATCAATTGGCACTGTTGTCATTGGCCCTCGTCGGCATTCTCATCGGGCTCGATCAACTGAAGAATGATGAGGTCTTCGTGCTCTCCCGCTTTCTGCTCGATGTGGTGGAAAAGGCCGTTCTCGTCGCGGCCATTGCAGCCACTGCCAATGTCGTTCTGGACACACGCGAATTGAAGGCCGAACGGCAGGGGTTGATTGAGGATCTCGACCGGGTACGCCGCGAAAGCGATGCCTGGCGCAATGCGGCGCGTGTGCATGTCGAGGGCCTGGGGCAGGCCATCAAGCAGCAATTCCAAAGTTGGAAATTGAGCGAAGGCGAAGCCGATGTGGCGCTTCTGATGCTGAAAGGCCTGACCTTCAAGGAAATCGCCGGCATGCGCGGCTCCCTCGAAACCACGGTGCGCCAACAGGCAACTGCCGTCTATCGCAAATCCGGACTTGCAAGCCGCTCGGAACTGGGCGCGTTTTTCCTTGAAGACCTGCTGCCAGGCAAACCCGCGACTGTCGAATGAACCGATAGGTCGCAGGGAATGCATGTTAAAATTAGCAGGTAGCATTTATGGGGTGCAGTCGAGAAGTGGCGCCGTAATTCCAGCAACCTGCCAAGGCGAAAACACGCAGGTTTGTCCTAACCGTACTTGTTGCACTGCTTTACGGTTAGAGCGGTTCCAGTTTTCTTGGAATCGCATTCACACCCACACCGCGTCATCCCCGCGAAAGCGGGGAACCAGACTTTCAACCGTCTCGCTGTCGGAAAGTCTGGTTTCCCGCTTTCGCGGGAATGACGGAATTTGAGG
>JANOVS010000139.1:0-2268 GCA_031417515.1 Hyphomicrobiales bacterium | reverse complement strand
CCCCCCCGCCTAACCCCGCCCGCGTAAAAAAAAACCCTTCCCCCCCTCGGCTCCTGGCCGGGGGCACCCCCCCGAAGGGGGGAGGGGGTGTCTGACACATGACGAACTTCATCCTCCTCGGCCGCATCCTGGGTGCCCATGGCATTCGCGGTGCTGTGAAGCTGAAAAGCTTCACAACTGACCCCACAGCCATTTCAACCTACGGCCCCTTGCAAACCACTGATGGCCGGGAGATTGAAATCGCCCGCCTGAAAGCTGTTCCCGATGGCTTCATCGCCGATCTCAAAAATATCAAGGACCGCAACCAGGCCGAAAGCCTTAAAGGCCAGGATTTGTCCTTGCCTCGCGAGCGCCTGCCCGCCGCCGACGAAGCCGAAATCTACCTCGTCGATCTCATCGGCCAGGACGCCTTCCATAACGATGCTAAACTCGGCACCATCATCGGCATTGAAAATTTCGGTGCCGGCGATTTGCTGGATATCGAAACGGGTGCCAAGGAATCCCTGCTGGTGCCATCGCTGTTCATGCAAATGAAGGATGGTCACATCATCCTTGACTTGCCCGAAGGCTTTCTTGACCTCTCCAACAAACAGGAATGAGTTTCGCCGCCACCATTCTTACACTTTTCCCTGAGATGTTTCCGGGAAGCCTTGGCCAATCATTGGCTGGCCGGGCCTTGATCGAAGGCAAATGGTCGCTCACCGCGACCGACATCAGAAGCTTCGCCACCGACCGTCACCGCACGGTTGACGATCACCCCGCAGGGGGCGGAGTGGGCATGGTGTTGAAGCCGGATATTCTGGCGAAAGCCATCGACGAAACAGCCCATGTCGGCCCCCGCCTGCTGATGAGCCCGCGCGGCGAACCCCTGACGCAATTGCTGGTCAATGAACTTGCAAAGGGCCCCGGCTGCCTCATCGTTTGTGGTCGTTTTGAAGGTGTCGATGAGCGCGTCATTGAAAAACGAAGCTTGCGTGAAATCTCGATTGGCGATTACATTCTCTCGGGCGGTGAACCTGCGGCGCTTGTGCTGTTGGATGCCATTGTCAGATTGCTCCCCGGTGTCATGGGCAAGCTTGAAAGTGCTGCGGAAGAAAGCTTTTCCGACGGGCTATTGGAACATCCCCACTATACCAAGCCAAACCGCTGGGAAGATGCGGAGATTCCCCAGATTCTCATGAATGGCAACCACAAGGCCATCGCCCAGTGGAAGCGTGACAAACGCCTGGAAATCACCAAATCACGAAGGCCCGATCTCTTTGACAAGTTTAACAAGGCCAAAGGTTGACTTTTCAACAGTCTTGCCGCTAGAAGCCCCCAACTCCCAATAAGGATATAGAATTATGAACATTATTGCCCAGCTCAACGCCGAGCAAGTGGCCATTGTTGTCGCCCAGCGCCCCGTGCCGGATTTCGATGCTGGTGACACGGTGATCGTCAACGTCAAGGTCAAGGAAGGCGAGCGCACCCGCGTTCAGGCTTATGAAGGTGTGTGCATTGCCCGTGCCGGTGGCGGCATCAATGAGAATTTCACCGTTCGCAAGCTGTCCTATGGCGAAGGTGTTGAGCGTGTTTTCCCGGTTTATTCGCCGATGATCGACTCGATCAAGGTGGTGCGCTTCGGCAAGGTGCGCCGCGCCAAGTTGTATTATCTCAAGGGCCGCACCGGCAAAGCCGCCCGTATCGTCGAAGATCAACGTTGGGACGACAAGCGCACGACCGTTGCCGCTGTTGCCGCCAAGGTTGAAGTCGCCGCTGATGACGTGTCGCTCATTGCTGGCGTTGGCCCCAAGATCAAGACCCAGCTGCATGCCGAAGGTATCACCAGCCTGAACCAGATTGCTGAAATGTCCGACGAAGCGATTTTCGCCCTCGACGAAAAGCTCGGCCTGAAGGGCAAGACCAAGCGTGAAGACTGGGTTGAACAGGCCAAGGAAATTGTCGCCGGCAAAGCCCCGCGTGCCAAGACCGATCAAGCCCGCGCCTGATTTCCGCTGGTATAAATTCAAAAGGGCCGGTCGCGAGACTGGCCCTTTTTTATTTCATGAGTTCAGTCTGAGTAGCGTCCGCCTCCAACCGGTCATTGGGCCGCGTTGCATGAAACTGTCGGGTTCATGTCTGCAAATGCGCCGGTGGGATTGGTCTTCCACGCCCAGACGTGCATCTCGTAGAATTCGTCAAGCCCATAGCGATTGGGCGCACTGTTGAAGTTGAACAAATGCCCTTCCAGGGCGGCGGGTCCCTTGAAGGCAATATATTCAACTGCAA
>JANOVS010000138.1:0-4853 GCA_031417515.1 Hyphomicrobiales bacterium | reverse complement strand
GTGTCGACAACGCCTTGAACAATTTCACTTTGCCAGACTTGCGATCCGCAACCACGAAGTCGGTGAAGGTTCCGCCTGCATCAATGCCCAAACGATAGTCACTGCGCATCTCAGGTCCCCCTCAATGCTGCGGTGGCTCCGGTGTCAACCTGCAGCGCTGCATTTAATACAACACCATAGTCTTCACGCGCGCCCTCCACCGACACAAGACCGTTTTTCACATCCGAAACCACCTTCTCAATCGGCCGCTCATGCGGATTGCCATAGCCACCACCACCCGGATTCATATTGGTAATAGTCTGCCCCGGCTTGATGTGTTCCATGATGTTGGTGCGCACCACTTCAGTCTTGCCATCCCTCTTGAACTGCACACGGCCGACTTTTGCATCCACCATCTTGGACACAGCACCTGCCGCCCCCATGGCGGGGATGCGCCGTCCCTCACCAAAGCCGATGCACAGCATATCCTTGTCAAGTGGTTCCACTTCCCAGGCCGTGCCCGAACCGCCACGGAATTTTCCGGCCCCGCCACTATCCGTCATCAAGCCATACTTGTGAATGATGATCGGGTAAGAATACTCGAGCAATTCCACATCACCAGATGTCAGCGCACCGAAACAACACTCCGGCCCCACCGCATGCCAACCATCCTGTTGCGGCGTCGCTCCACCACCAGAAATGATCGTCGCCAACACCATCGTCACAAACTCTTCGTTGCTGCGTGTGTCCCAGCCTGCGATGTTCAAACCATTGGCATGGCCCCAACTTGCGGCGACTTTCGACGGCATGGCTTTTTCAAATGCAAGCCGCACTGCATCCGTCAAAGTTTCCATCGGCGTTGTCGTGCAGTTCATGTGGGGCGCCGGTTCCGCCGCATTGCAGATCGTGCCCTTTGGCCCAAAGTCCAGCGACACACAACGATACAGCCCTTCATTATAAGGCGGCGGCAGGGCGGCAAACATCATCAGCCCCAGATAAACACCCGAGTGCGAATTGCCTTCATAGGAATTGATGAAATAAGGAATCTGCGGTGGTGACTTGATCTTGATGTGACAGGTGTCTTTCTTAATCGTCACTGTCGCCGTGATGTCAAAATCTCCAAAGCCATGTCCAGCATCTTCCAGAATTGCCGTGCCTTCATAGGTGCCGTCAGGCACAGCCCGGATCAGATCGCGCATGTGCCGATCGGCCATGTCGAGCAACTCATCAACACACACATCCACAACCGGCTTGCCGTACTTCTCAACCATCGCCAGCAGATTGCGTTCACCCACCTGGCATGCCCCAATCAATGCATTGAAATCGCCTTCCTGGTCGCGCCGCGCCCGCATGTTGGTGAGGATCATATTTAGAACGTCAAAGCGCGGCTTGCCCCTGTCCCAGATCTTCACCGGGGGAATGCGCAGGCATTCGGCATAAATATCCTTGGCCGCCGGATTATACCCTGCAGGCACAGGCCCGCCGATATCGGTCAAGTGCCCCTTGCACACGGTCCAGTACACCAGCTTCTTCTTGTAAAACACCGGCTTGTAAACGCAGGTGTCAATCGCGTGGCTGCCGCCAAAGGCCGGATCATTGTGCATGATCAAATCGCCTTCATGAATGTCATCACCAAAAAACTTGGCCACAGCCTTCATGGCGGGAATGAGCGAACCCAGATGAATCGGAATATCCTGCCCCTGCAAAATCATTTCCGGTTTCGCATTGAACAACGCCGTCGAATAATCATGCGCCAGATTAAACACCGAAGACCGCGCCGTCTTCTCCAGCGCCAGCGTCATCTCGCGCTGTGTGGTTTCAAGGATGCCGCGCACCACTGAGAGTGTGATGGGATCAACTTTTGATTTCCGCTTGGCCAAGGCACTTCCTCCCGCAATCCGGCTGGAAGGCTATGACGACTGCACCAGGAGGTCTTGAGAACGAGCGAACCGGAATTTGTCTGGGGGCGCAGCGTCAGGCTGGGGCTTTGCGCCGCCCGTCCACATAAATCACCAATATCCCCGCTGCCACAATCAGCGTCATGCCTGCAATCGCCAGCCCATTCGGCACATCGCCAAAGAACACCAGACCCATCAGCACCGCCCAAATCGTGAGCACATACATGAAGGGTGCAAGCGTGCGCGATGGCGCATGTTTGAAGGCAAAGAAAATCCCCACATGCCCCCCCACCATCAACATTCCTGCCAATAATATAAGCCCGGTATTGCGCAGATCAGGCACCACAGGCACTTCAGTGGCCACCATACCAATAGCCCCGGCCAAGGTCAGCACAATCAACACCGCCAATGCCACCACCAGTGTCGGAATCTTCGCTGGCACTTTGCGCGTGATCAGGTCCCGCGCCGCCGCGGAAATCGCCACCAGAAACCCGAAAGCCGCATGGGGTGATGCCGCCGTGGCACCGGGCTGGGCCACCATCATCGCCCCCGCAACACCAACAGCAATCAACACCAATCGCAACTTCCCCAAGCTCTCGCCAAAAATCAACGACGCGCCCACCAGCAGAAACAACGGAGCCGTTTGCGCAATCGCCGTCACATCGGCCAGCGGCAAATGCAGAATGCCAAGCGTAAAGCCTATATTGGCACCAACTTCCGCCAGCCCCCGCGCCAGCGCCCACGGGTTCAGCAAATACGGCAGCCCCCAACCCTGATCCAGCAGCACAATCAAAATCAAACACATCACACAAGCGGCAGCCGCCCGCAGCATTACCACTTCAAACACCGGCACATGGGCAAACACAAATTTCGACGCCGTGTCACTGGCGATAAACACACCAAGCGAAACAACAAGAGCAAGAATACCGCGAAGGTGGGAAACCGGGGGCATGGGAAGCCGCCCTGCTAGCGGAGTCGCCCCCACCACACAATGGCGCATATCAATCACATCACAGCGATGTTAAACACGCATCATGCTGCCTTCATTCTTTACCTAGGCACAACTGCAAAAACCCCACGCCATGGCCGGCGTCAACATCATCGCAGCCGACACCGACGCCGAAGCCCAACACCTCTTCACCTCGCTGCAAATGCGCTTCGCCGACATGGCACGCGAATCACGCGACTACATGCAGCCCCCCATCGACAACATCGAAACCTACTGGTCCGACCCCAAAAAAGCCCAAGCCCAACGCATGCACGCCTGCTCATTCGTAGGCTCACCGGAGACGCTGCGGAAAGAGCTGAAAGCATTCATGACAAAAACCGGAGTAGACGAACTGTATGGTGGCTACAGCGGTCTATGACCACGGCGCAAGGGTGAAGTCGTATGAGGTGTTGGCGGGGGTTTAGATCAATCCAACATGCCAACCGATTGCGCCCAAGCTTGCCAATCAACTTCTTCAACCTGCTTGACCTCAAGATTGATATTCATTGCAAGATTGTCGGTGAACAAAATCAGATTCTCGCATTTCCACTTTTGACAGAAGATCAATCAGTCGCGGGTCGTGTATCAAGCCCGTCCCCTAAATATGCACACCGTCACGCAACTGGTTGACCACTTGCAGAACTTCTTGCGAACGACCCGATTGAATCAGTTCTGCCGGCGAAAGATTGTTCAAAGGACGTTGCGGTGCATAAAGCCACATCCGCGCGTCTTGCGGCTCATAAATATCCGATAGTTGATCTATGATGAACTCGAGTTGCAGCAAAAGTTTCTCCGTATCAGGACGCGGAAAAGCCTTGCCCTGATTCCAGCGCGAAACCGTTTCAGGCCGTGCATTCAAAAGATTGGCCACATCAACCGACCGCACGGCACCCTTCTCCTGAATAACACTGAGTTTTCTGGCGATAGCATTAGACATCACAAAACCCTCCGTTTGGGATTGATGTTAATATAGCGGTTTAAATTGACATTGAAATTGACATATTAATAGGTGTTTAAGGCGGAAAAAGCGGGATAACCACACCTCCACCCGTTGGCCCAGCGAAGGCCGGGTTCCAGCTAGCCACAAGCTAAAAAGCTAACGATTAACTGCACTGTCACCGTTACCACTTTCTCCCTCGCCGTGAGGCGGGGGAGTACCCGAAGGGGGAGGGGGTGTTCGGCGCATATTCATCCGTAGACGGAGGAAATCGGTGGTGGGCACGGCAAGAGAGTGAGAAAAAGGGAAGCGTCCCCAATACTCCAAGGGAAGCGTCCCCAATACTCAAGGGAATCGTCCCCAATACTCCCAGCAATTGAGCTAGCGTAGGGAAACGTCCCATTATCGTTCCTTAGTGAGGGGTTTTGAGGGGAGAGAAGCAAGTGAACTCATTGCCTGTAAAGTAATTGCCCACATGCCTTTATTGATAACAACTTAGCTGCTAACTTGAGTTGCAATTGGGGATGGGGAACATTTTGATGACAAGACAAAAATCGGCAAAGACAAGCCCAAGACGAGTGCAAATTGAACCTGAAAACGATGAACTTGTCACATCTATTCGAACACTTAAAACGCTTGTATTCATTAGTCATGACAGCAGGGATGCAGATTTAGCAGAAGCATTTGCAAATTTACTGTCAGACGTGAGTGCTGGAACGCTGAAATCATTTCGCTCGTCAGATAAAAAAGGCATTTCTGGAATTGAGTTTGGCACAGAGTGGTACACCGCGATAATGTCTCAGCTCGGAGATGCCACTGACGTCGTCGCGTTACTGACTCAACGTAGCGTTGATCGGCCATGGATACTTTATGAAGCGGGCGTTGCGAAAGGCAAACTTGACACTAATGTCTTAGTGTCTGACCGAAAAAGAAGTTGGGTGATATCAGTCATTTGTGATTCAATCGGTGTTGCAAAGCATCGATGGAGGATTACATGTGGACAGCTACCACCCGCAAGCAGTTTGCCAGAGGCGGTCTGCTTTTGCCAAGC
>JANOVS010000137.1:0-18057 GCA_031417515.1 Hyphomicrobiales bacterium | reverse complement strand
CGGAATGCCGTAGCGCATCAGGCCGCCGGCCTTGGCGTTCTTTTCGAAGAGATGCACATTGTGGCCGGCCCGGGCGAGCTGTTGTGCGGCGGCAAGACCCGAAGGACCGCTGCCGACAACAGCCACTTTCTTGCCGGATTTTTCCGGGGCGAGCATTGGCTTGATCCAGCCATTCTCCCAGGCCTTGTCGACGATGGCGCATTCGATCGACTTGATGGTGACGGGCGCATCTTCCAGGTTGAGCGTGCAGGAGGCTTCGCAAGGGGCGGGGCAAATGCGTCCGGTGAATTCCGGGAAATTGTTGGTGGAGTGCAGGTTGCGCGAGGCTTCTTCCCAACGGTTGTTGTAAACCAGATCGTTCCAATCGGGGATCTGGTTGTTCACCGGGCAGCCATTGTGGCAATAGGGAATGCCGCAATCCATGCAACGCGCCGCCTGCTTCCTAGTGCCATCATCACCCAGCGGGATGGTGAATTCATTGTAATGGCGAATGCGATCCGCCGCTGGCGTATATTTGCGTTCCTGACGGTCGATTTCGAGGAAGCCTGTGATCTTGCCCATGTTTACACCTGTGCTGTTTGATGATATACATTTGGGTTGAATGTATATCCGAGGAGGTTGTGATGAAAGTTTCGAAATGGGGGAATAGCTTGGCTGTGAGGCTGCCGGCTGATCTGGTGGAGAAGCTTGGCATCAAAGAAGGTGATGAACTTGTTGAGCAGCCCGGTTTTGGTGAGGAAAAGCAGGTGCTGTTGAAACTTGAGCTTACGCGGGAAGAGCGCCTCGAACGACTTCGAGAATTTCGCAAGACCGTGAAGTGGCCAGAGGGCTACAAGTTTAACCGGGAGGAGCTCTACAACAGGCCGAAGAAGTACTTCGGCAATGAGTAGGTTTTTCGACAGCAACATCCTCTTGTACTTGATCGACCACGACGAACGAAAATCGCCTATTGCGGAAGAATTGGTATTTGGCGGGGGGACGATTAGCGTCCAGGTTCTCAACGAATTCGTCGAAGTTGCGCGGCGTAAACTCAAACTGTCGGTAGCAACGGCAGGTGACCTGCTTGGACTCGCGATCAAAGACCTCGACATCGTCCCTTTGACACACGACACGCACAAAGTGGCGATGCATTTCATGGCATCTGCTGACATTGGGACATATGACGCCAACATCATCGCCGCCGCCGATCTCGCAGGCTGTGATGTTCTGTACACAGAAGATTTTAACCACGGCCAGCGCATTGGCCGTGTTCGCATTGTCAATCCGTTCAGGGCAGAGTGAGCGCGCAAAGTCTTACGCGCTCCGCTTCACGCCGACGGTTAGACCGTTGCTGGTTTCCTGTGCCTTTTCCAATTCCTTCAATGCCCTCGCATATTCAACTGGCATGACTTTCACGAACAGCGGCAGGTAATGCGCCCAGTTCGCGAGAATGGTTTTGGCTTTTGACGAGTCAGTGTATTTCACATGGCGCGCCAGCAATTCATGGATGCGTGCGGCGTCGTGCTTGTCCATGCCTGAGGTGATGTCCACCAAGCCGTGACTTTCGAGATCGCCGCCATGGTGCTGGTGCTTTTCCAGCAACTCCTCTTCCTCGGGGATGGGTTGCAGATCAACCATGGAAAGGTTGCAGCGCCTTTCGAAGCTCTTGTCTTCATCGAGCACATAGGCCACGCCACCCGACATGCCGGCGGCAAAGTTGCGGCCTGTTGGTCCCAGCACCAGCACGCAGCCACCTGTCATGTATTCGCAACCATGGTCGCCTGTGCCTTCAACCACAGCAACGGCACCGGAGTTGCGCACGGCAAAACGTTCACCTGCCACACCGCGAAAATAGGCCTCTCCCGTGATGGCACCATAGAGCACCGTATTGCCGACGATGATCGATTCCTCGGGCTTGAAACCAATTTTGGCGCGGGGCTTAATGATGATCTTGCCGCCCGAAAGTCCCTTGCCAACGTAGTCATTGCCCTCGCCCGTCAAATCGAGGGTGACACCTGCCGCAGCCCAGGCGCCAAAGCTTTGGCCGGAAGAACCTGTCAACTTTACATGGATGGTGTCTTCGGGAAGTCCTTTGTGGCCATAGCGCTTGGCCACTTCGCCAGACAACATGGCACCTGCCGTGCGGTCTGAGTTGCGAATGGCGGTTTCAATCACCACGGGCTTGCCGCCCTCGAGAGCAGGCATGGCTTCGGCAATCAGTTTGCGATCAAGGATTTTTTCAAGGCCATGATCTTGCGTGGTCACATGCTTCGTTGCAACACCTTCCACAACATCGGGCTTGGCAAACAACTTGCCGAAATCCAGACCCTTGGCTTTCCAATGGGAAATGGCTTTCCGGGTGTCGAGCCATTCCGTGGCACCTGTGAGATCAACAAATTTCCTGATCCCCATGGCGGCCATCAGTCCGCGCAATTCTTCAGCAACGAAGAAAAAGAAATTGATCACATGTTCAGGCTGGCCCTTGAAACGCTTCCTCAGTTCCGGGTCTTGCGTTGCCACACCCACGGGGCAGGTGTTTAAGTGACATTTCCGCATCATGATGCAGCCCGCAGCAATCAACGGTGCCGTGGCAAAGCCGATTTCGTCAGCGCCGAGTAGTGCGGCGATCAACACGTCGCGTCCGGTGCGAATGCCACCATCGGCTTGCACGGCAATGCGTCCGCGCAAGTCGTTGGTGACGAGCGTCTGCTGGGTTTCAGCAAGGCCGATTTCCCAAGGGGAGCCAGCATGTTTGATGGACGTCAGAGGCGATGCGCCCGTTCCCCCTTCATAACCGGAGATGGTGACGTGATCGGCATGGGCCTTCGACACACCCGCCGCAACAGTGCCAACGCCGACTTCGGAAACCAGTTTCACCGAGACTTGCGCCGCCGGGTTGACGTTCTTCAAGTCATAGATCAGCTGGGCCAGATCTTCGATGGAATAAATGTCGTGGTGTGGCGGGGGTGAAATCAGGCCAACACCCGGCGTTGAATGGCGCACCTTGGCAATTGTCGCGTCAACCTTGTGACCGGGCAATTGTCCACCTTCACCGGGCTTGGCACCCTGCGCCATCTTGATCTGCATCATGTCGGAGTTGACGAGATATTCCGCCGTCACGCCGAAGCGACCGGAGGCCACCTGCTTGATGGCCGAGCGCATGCTGTCGCCATTTGGCAATGGCACATAGCGGTCCGACTCTTCGCCGCCTTCACCCGTGTTGGACTTGCCGCCAATGCGGTTCATGGCGATGGCAAGTGTGGTGTGGGCTTCGCGCGAGATTGAGCCATAGGACATGGCACCGGTTGCGAAACGGCGGACGATATCCTTGGCGGATTCAACATCTTCAATGGCAACAGGCGTGCGGCCCATTTCTTCGGCTGACTTGATGCGGAAAAGCCCACGCAGGGTTTTCAACTTCTCATTCTGCTCGTTGATGAGGCGGGCATACTCCTTGTACTTGTCGAGAGAATTTCCCCGCACGGCGTGTTGCAACGTCGAAACTGTTTCACTGTTCCAGACATGGGCTTCACCGCGGATGCGCTGGGCATAATCGCCGCCGACATCCAATTGGGTGGCCAGAACCGGGTTCAGGCCAAAGGCATCGGCATGGCGGGAGAAGGTTTCTTCGGCCACTTCAGCAAGGCCAATGCCTTCGATGGTTGTTGCGGTGCCGGTGAAATACTTCCGCACGAATTCCGACGACAAGCCAATGGCGTCAAAAATCTGGGCCCCACAATAGGATTGATAGGTCGATATGCCCATCTTCGACATGACCTTCAGGATGCCCTTATCAACGGCTTTGATATAGCGCTTGACGGCTTCAGTGGCCGTGACTTTTTCGTCAAGGGATGGCAGCAGGCCTTCCAGGGTTTCAAAGGCGAGATAGGGGTTGATGGCTTCGGCGCCATAGCCTGCCAACATGCAGAACTGGTGCACCTCGCGAGGCTCTCCCGATTCCACCACCAGACCAACCGCCGTGCGCAAGCCTTTGCGGATCAGGTGATGGTGGGTGGCCGAAGTTGCCAGCAGTGAGGGAATGGCCACCCGCTCGGCTGAAATGGCACGATCCGACAGGATGATGATGTTGTAACCATCCTTTACCGCACGTTCAGCCAGCGCACCCACGCTGTCAAGCGCGGCTTCCATATAGTCTGCGCCGTTGGCCACATCATAGGTAATGTCGAGCGTCACGGTGCGGAAAGGGTTGTCGCGCAATTCGCCGATGTTGCGGATGCGCTCCAGTTCCTCGTTGGTCAATATGGGTTGCGACACTTCGAGGCGCATGTGCTTCGACGTGCCTTTGAGGTCCAACAGGTTGGGGCGCGGGCCGATGAAAGAGACCAGTGACATGACCAGTTCTTCGCGAATGGGATCAATCGGCGGGTTGGTCACTTGCGCGAAGTTCTGCTTGAAATAGGTATCAAGCTGCTTGGCGCGATCCGAGAGGGCTGAAACTGGGGCGTCATTGCCCATGGAGCCAATGGCTTCCTGGCCGGTGGAGGCCATGGGTTCCATGAGGATCTTCAAATCTTCCTGGGTGTAGCCAAAGGCCTGCTGGCGATCCAGCAGGGGCGTGGTCAACTTGGGCCGGGCCGACTTGGCTTTCGGCATGTCGCGCAAGACAACTTGGGTCTTCTTCAACCAATCCTTGTACGGATGAAGTGTCGAGAGATGCTTTTTCAATTCATCGTCGGAGATGATGCGCTTTTGTTCAAGATCAATGAGCAACATCTTGCCCGGTTGCAAGCGCCACTTGTGGGTGACGTTGGCATCGTCAATCGGCAGGCAGCCCATTTCGGAGGCCAGCAGCACGAAGCCATCATCGGTGGTGAGATAGCGGGCAGGGCGCAGGCCGTTGCGGTCCAGCGTGGCACCAATGACCTTACCATCGGTGAACACCATGGCCGCAGGGCCGTCCCAGGGTTCCATCATGGCGGCGTGGTGTTCGTAGAAGGCGCGGCGGTCTTCATCCATCAGCGGGTTGCCGGCCCAGGCCTCAGGGATCATCATCATCATGGCATGGGGCAGGGAATAGCCACCCATGGTGAGGAGTTCGAGGGCATTGTCAAAAATTGCCGTGTCGGATTGGCCTTCATAGGAAATCGGCCAAAGCTTCGAGAGGTCTTCGCCCAGCACATCGGACTGCATGTTGGCCTGACGGGCGGCCATCCAGTTGAAGTTGCCGCGCACCGTGTTGATTTCGCCATTGTGGCAGACAAAGCGATAGGGATGGGCGAGGGGCCAAGACGGGAAGGTGTTGGTGGAGAAGCGTTGATGCACCAGGGCGAGCGCCGAGGTAACGCGCTCGTCCTTCAGATCGACATAGTAGTGATCAAGTTCGGCACCCAGCACGAGACCTTTGTAAACAATGGTGCGTGACGAAACCGAGACTGGATAATAGGTGCGGGCCTTGGTGCCGAGCACTTCGACAATGCGGTTTGAAACAACCTTGCGGCAGACGAAGAGCTTGCGCTCGAGATGGGCTTCGCTCTTGATGGTGGGGCCTTTTCCGATGAAGACTTGGCGGTGCACTGGCTCGGTGCCCTTGACGGAATAGCCAAGCACGGATTTATCGACGGGCACATCGCGCCAACCCAGAACTTTCAAGCCCTCTTCGCGGGCGGTTTCCCACCAGATGCGTTCGATGTCCTGGCGGTAGATGGTTTCCCTTGGCATGAACAGATAGCCCACACCGTATTGGCCAGCGGCTGGAAGATCAAAGCCCGTGCGCTTGGCCTCTTCGGCAAACAGCTCATGGGGAATCTGGATCATGATGCCAGCGCCGTCACCGGCTTTGGGATCAGCGCCCACGGCACCGCGATGTTCGAGGTTTTTGAGAATGCTCAAAGCGTCTTTTACAACGCGGTGGCTTTTGATGTTGTTGATGTTGGCGAGAAGGCCAATGCCGCAGGCGTCATGTTCATTGCGGGGATCATAGAGTCCATGGGCCTCAGGTGTACCTTCGGCACGGAACTGGTGGGCGGCAACGGGCGTGTTCATGATCATCCTCCTTCGACACCAAAAGCCGACTTGAAGAGTCGGCATAAAGGTCAGTATTCCTGTCCTTTCCAAAAGCAGGAAAGGTGGTCTGACGCAAGTAAAGAATCAAAAACAATCAAATTTCGAAATATTATTGCGCGAAATCGCTCCCCTTCTCCGCAAGTTGCCTGCTTTCCTGTTTTATCGGCCGCGCAACCGGGCAGACTTCCTGAACATAGCCGTTCAAAGTGTTGACCAGGCTTTCGCGCACCAAGGAATAATGCACAAATTGACCCCTTTTTTCACTCGCAATCAAGCCCGCATTTTCCAGTATGCCGAGGTGCTTGGACATTGACGGTTTTGAAATCTCAAAACGCTCGGCAATTTGCCCGGCTGTCAGGCTGGTGGCCGAAAGATAAGCGAGGATTTTCCGCCGCGTGGTGTTGGAAAGGGCTTCGAAGACTTTTTCGATGGTCATGGGTGTTCTCCGTGTAATTTATTCCGCCCACCCCCTCCGCCCTTCGGGCACCTCCCCCAGCAAAGCTGGAGGGAGGGCGAACTGCCTGGCACTTGAGAGGTCCTCAGTACCGCGCTCCTCCCAACTTGTTGGGGGAGCTGCCCCTCGACTTGATCGGGGGGGCTGAGGGGGAAGCTTGGGCGGGGTAACTGTTTTTCCTAACCATGTGACATTTAGTTCATTGACTAATTACTTGCAAGGGGAGATATTTATTTCGTTAAATAGCGAAATAAACAACTAACGAAAGAGGTGAAATCATGGACATCATGCTTCTGACTTATCTGATCTATCTGGCCTTGAGCCTTTCCATCACATTCTGGGTCGGGCGCACCTTGAACAAAAACGGCCGGGTGTTTCTGGTTGAAAATTTTGAAGGCCGCGAGGCCCTGGCGGACTCGGTCAATCACTTGCTGCTGGTCGGTTTTTATCTGCTGAACTTCGGCTTTGTGTCGCTCGCCCTCAAATATGGCGACAAGCCAACGACTGCTGTCGAAGCCATGGAATTTCTCAGCACCAAGGTGGGCCTCGTCATTGTGGTGATTGGCCTCCTGCACTTTTTCAACCTGCGCTGGCTGGTGAGTTTCCGCAAATCCAGACTGTTCACCACCTTGAATAATGTGGTGCAGCAGCCAGTGGTTGAACCCGTCACTCCAGCTTCCGATAACTGGGGCGGCACAGCCCAACCGATCATCGGTCCTGCGGGTTAAATCTGGCAACAATCCAAGACTTGGCCCGCGGCGATGCGGGCCATTTGGCACCGCGTAAGTTTCCCCGCCTCCGGCCTTCGGCCACCTCCGCCCCGCGAAAGGCGCGTGGTGGAGGGCAGTAAAGTTTGAGGTCGGTGCTTGAAATCACCCTCCACCCCGATCCTTCATCGGGGCGAAGGTGGCGCGAAGCGACGGAGGCGGGGAACAAGCGAACCGCCACCAATCTCATTCATTTGAATGACGCGTTGGCCAATTTCCATGTTAGCCTACGTGCACGGATATTTCTGATCTGGAGAGAAATATGTTCGACTTCGACAAGTTGGTGGGGTCAATCTACGACTGCGCGGCGAATCCGGAATTGTGGCCGGCCACACTCAACCGGGTCAGAGATGAAATTGGCACAGCCTATGTCATGGTAGGTTATTCAGATATGTCGCCCACACTTTGCCAGCAGCAGCCCATTTTCACATTCCAACACTCGGAATGGGACCATGAAAGACTGGTGGAACTCGAGTCATGGGCCCAACAAGTTCCAGGAAAAGAAAACCTGTTGGATGGTTCTATCGATCGCGCATGGACCATGATGACTCAATTGCCGTTTAGCGAGTTGAAAAAAACAGATTTCTACAAGGGATGGTTGGGTCCGCAAGGACTGACCGACAACGTGGTTGTGCCCTTTCTCTGTCGCAAGCATGTATTTGGGCTGTTCAGCAGTGTCTTGCACATCAGCAAAGGCAATGAAGTTTCCGTCGGCCAGTGCCGTTTGGCTGAGCGCCTTTCCCCGCATATTCGCCGCGCCATGATGATCAATGAAATAGTTGACAAGGGCTATCTTGCGTTGGCGCTTTATCGCAAGGTTTTAGACACTTTATCCGTACCGATATTTATCGTTGGAGCCGGACAGCGCTTGGTTTTCTGCAATGCATCGGCTGATGAATTGTTGTCGGGGGGCAGTTACTTCACGGCCCCGGCTGGAATATTGAAGGCGCGACAGGTAGCTGGCCAGCCAACGGCATTGGACGATGCACTGGATCGTGCAGCAATGGGTGATGTTGCAGTTGGCATTTCTGGCATTGGCATTCCGCTGATAGGCAAGCATGGTGAGCGGGCCGCCGCTTATGTGCTGCCGATTGCTGGCAATGACATCCGCCGGGCCTTGGGACTTGGCCATTGCGCCGTCTTCGTTGCACAGCGTGGCGAGCAGCAGCCCATGGGCATTGAAATTCTGCGCACGATGTTTGACCTCACCGTTCAGGAAGCGCGCGTTGCAACATTGATTGCCAAGGGTGACGGGCCGCAGGCCATTGCCGAAGCGCTCAATGTTTCTGTCAACACGGTGCGCTCACACCTGCAACATGCCTTCGCCAAAACCAGTGTATCAGATCAATCAGCATTGGGCGCATTGGTGAACGGGTTGATGCCGCCTGTTGCATAACCTGTCGCAAATAATTTGCTCCTCATCCATATGAATGAAGACGATTTCCAGAATCGGTTCTAGTCATTCAAGCGGGGACGAAATGAAGTGGCGGAGATGCTGCTTCACAAGCCAGAGAGAGCCACTATGAAAGGCTATATTGAAGAGCGCGGACGTGTTTTCAAACTGGACTATGACGCTGCGACCAAACAGTTTGTTTCAAAACCTGTGGACCATGATTTCCTGCCCAAGGCCAACGTAAATCCGGTGGTGGAAAAACTTGCAGTGCTGGTCAAGCGCCGCCGTGTGAAGAAGGTGCAACAGCAGGTGGCTTGGCAGCTTGCGGCCATGGGGCCGGAATTGCGCGATGATGTTGGCATGGCCGAGGTCTATGCCAACATGCAGAAATCGTGAAACTTTCAACATTGATTTGAACATGGCGTTCCAGCCTCTTGCAATCCGCATTCCCTGACGGTGGTGTTTCCACAATCGTCTGAGCACATTGTCACGACATACCAACTCGCCTGCTACAAGGGCGAGGCCTATGTTGTGGTGATGCCCAATGTGACGACGGAGTTGTTGGAACGGTTTGAACGTGCATATGCAAGCGGCTGGGGCCATCCAACGCCTGCCATTTGTTAAGGCGCAGTTCCAGTTTTCCTGGAACCGCTCCAATACATAAACCTGAGATTTTCCTTCTGAAGAACCAAATGGTCCGCCACTTTGCGGGCCATTTGGTTTTGGGGCGGATTTATCTTTTCTCGGCATTAACAACATCCTGTCGAATTGCAGCAGCCTGCGCGTCATGCTCCGTAAACCCATCCATCAACCCAACACAGAGGAGTTACCCATCATGTTTGCAGTCACATCACTTTACGTCGCCATACTCGCCCTTGGGGCAATTGTGCTTTCCAATATTGTCAGCGCGCAACGGGGCAAGACCGGGATTTCCATTTTGCACGGCGATGACATGACGCTGGCCCTGTGGATGCGCCGGCACGGCAATTTCATGGAGACGGTGCCATTGGTTTTGTTGCTGATGGCGCTTGCCGAGGCGCGAGGTGCACCTGTCAATCTCCTGCATGGCATGGGCATCGTGCTGGTGCTGGCGCGGATATCCCATGTATTTGGCATGAGCGTTACAAATTCCAAGCACCCCTTGCGCATTCTGGGTGGCGCTGCCACGCAAATCGTCATGCTGGCAGGCATCGGATTCTTGTTGTGGAATTTTGCCTGATCCCGTCGAATTCAAGAAACTCATCCGTCATTGACAGCCAGACCAATCTGGCTGCAACGTTAAACCCAAGAGGACACGCACATGAAATACATGATCTTGATTTATGGAAATGAAAGCAAAGGGATCAATCCCGGCACACCTGAATTTGGCGCTTACATGGGGGGCTATCAGGCTGCCACCGATGTTTACCGCAAAGATGGCGTGATGGTGGCCGGTGAAGCCCTGCAACCTGTTGTCACGGCAACATCGCTTCGGGTGCGCAAGGGCCGAAATGAAACCATGGATGGACCCTTTGCAGAAACCAAAGAACAACTCGGCGGATTTTACATCCTTGACTGTGCCAATCTTGATGACGCCATCCGCTATGCAGCAATGATCCCCGATGCGGCCACAGGCACGGTGGAAATTCGTCCGATCATGAGTTTTGACTGACCGGCCCGACATTGGCCAGAGCGTTGCGGCCATCGTCCGTAGGGATGGTGGCCGCCTGTTTGCAATCCTGATTTCACAATTGCGCAATTTCGCATTGGCCGAAGATTGCCTGCAGGATGCCTATGCTTCGGCACTCGCCCATTGGGGCAAGCGCGGACTGCCCGCCAGTCCGTCGGCCTGGCTACTACAAGTGGCACGGCGCAAGGCGATTGACCGGTTGAGACGCGCCACCACAGCGCAGGCCAAGGAAGGGGAGCTCAGCCATCTCTTGCAGCTTGAGGCAGATGACACAACGCAAGATGAAAACCTTGCCATTCCCGATGAACGGCTGAAACTGATTTTCACCTGTTGTCATCCCGCCATCGAGCGACAAGCCAGTGTGGCGCTGACATTGCGCTCGCTGTGCGGACTGACAACCGAGGAAATTGCCCGGGCCTATTTGACATCACGCGAAACCATGGCGCAGCGGCTGGTGCGGGCCCAGCAGAAAATAATAAGAACCAAAATTCCGTTCGAAATTCCAAACGAGACGCAATGGCCTGAGCGGATGGATGCTGTGTTGTCGGTGATCTATCTGATATTCAATGAAGGCTACGCCGCAACGACACTGGATTATATCCGGGTTGATTTGTGCAACGAAGCCATCAGGCTGGCACGGCTGGTCTGGCAACTGGCCCCGCTGGAATCGGAAGTCGGCGGGCTGCTGGCTCTGTTGCTGTTGCACCGGTCGCGGTTTCAGTCGCGTCGCAGTGCGGCAAGCTTGTTCGTGCCACTTGAAAAACAGGATCGCCTGCTGTGGGATCGTGAGTTGATCTCTGAAGGTACTGGCCTGCTTGAACAAGTTCTTCGGCGCGGCACTGCTGGTCCCTATCAATTGCAGGCCGCCATTGCTGCCATACATTGTGAGGCCAAATCCTTTGCGACAACTGATTGGCAGGAAATCAGCCTGATCTATGACAGGCTGTTCAATCTCAATCCCAATCCAGTGTTAGCGCTCAACCGGCTGGCAGCACTTTCTTATGTGGAGGACTTGTCAGACACGTTCAAGGCGCTGCTTGCGCTTGAAACTGAACTTGTGAACTATCAACCGTTTTACGCCACAAAGGCAGATCTATTGGCGCGAATGGGAGATGTGGAAGCTGCCATTACGGCCTATGAAAAGGCGATGGCGCTGACAACGCAAGAGGCGGAGAAAACTTTTCTGCAAATGAAATGCAATGCTTTGAAGGTGTGACGAGCTTTCGTGCCTCGCTTTTAATTCCGCCCCAATGAATTTATTCCTTGACAAGGAATTACATGTGTACTACCTGTCCCCTCGATGGTTCGGCTAACGGATTCACACAACTTTTTGGGTAATTTTCCCAAGTTTAGGGCTATCCAGATCTTAACTTAAGTTATTGTTTATTTCCGTCACCTGGGCGAAGGCCGGGGCTAGGCTAGCAACCAGTTGAGCACTCGGCTAGCCTGGCCCTGGCCTTCGCCGGGATGACGGAAATAAGTTAACAAAAATAACGACTTAAGTTAAAAAAATAAAAACCATTCAAGATTGGGTGGTTAGGCAAATAAAAGATGTGTGCATACGATAGGATGAAGAATCGGGTTGGAGGGCACTTGTTGAATACCGGTCTCCAATCAATGCCCTCCACCCCGCGCCTTTCGCGGGGCGGAGGTGGCCGAAGGCCGGAGGCGGGGACACATGGGAATCCCGAACCTATTCAGTCGCATGAACTGCGTTGTTTCAAACAGACTCCGCCAATCTGGCATGCAGGTATCATGTTTTGCCCGGCCCTTGGAAGTCTGGCCAAACCCCTCTATGGGTTGGGTCACCGACATCATGCAAATCACCCCCCAAATTCGCGGCATCATTTCAATGCTGCTTTCCGGCCTTTCCTTTGTCAGCTGCGACAGCTTTTTAAAGTTGTTGCTGCGCGAAGTTCCGCCGTTTCAGGCCCTCGTATTGCGTGGCATTTTTGCGACGGTTTGCTGTTTTGCCCTGGTGGTGGCCATGGGGCAACTCCGGCAGTTGCCCAAGGCCCTGAATATCTGGACGTTGTTGCGATCCTTGGCAGAGGTTGTGGCGGTCTCGTGTTTTATACTGGCCTTGGCCAAGGTTCCGCTGGCTGATATAACGGCAATCTATCAAGTTGCACCGCTACTGGTGCTAGGCGGTGCCAGCTTCCTCTGGGGGGAAAAGGTGGGGTTGATGCGTTGGCTGCTGATCCTGCTGGGGCTTGCCGGAGCCTTGGTGGTGGCACAGCCGGGAGGGGCAGGGTCATCGCCGATTGCGCTTCTGGGTTTTGGTACGGCGATTGGATCGGCGGTGCGGGATTTGTTGTCGCGTAAATCGCCACACGATACGCCGGGTCTCGTGGTGACATTCAATATTGTTGTGGTGGTGCTGATTGCGGCCATCATCAATAACCAGATTTTTGAAGGATGGACGCCGGTTGAAGGCCGCACCTGGTTGTTTGCCTTGGGCTCCGGGTTTTTCGTCATGCTGGGGCATTTGTTTGTCTTCCTGGCCTTCCGCTATGCAACGGCACGAGCCGTGGCGCCCTTCTATTATTCATTCACGTTGTATGCGGGATTGTTTGGCGCAGTTTTCTTTGGGGAATATCCCAATGGGGTGGCACTGCTTGGCATGGCCATGATCATTGTTTGCGGGCTGGGCGTTTTGTATTTTGAAAAAGAGGAGAAGGCATAGATGAATTTTGGTTCTGACAATGTTTATGGTGTTGATCCACGGATCATGCAAGCCATGGTCGACGCCAACGCCCGCTTGACCGATGTGTCCTACTGCCATGACGAAGGTGCGCAAGCCGTCGAAAACCGGCTGTCCCAGGTTTTTGAAAAAGATGTGAAAGCGTTTTTGGTAATGAATGGAACGGGTGCAAATTCACTGGCCCTGTCAGCTATTTGCCCGCCGTTTGGTGGCATCATTTGCCATGAAGGCAGTCATATCAATACCGACGAATGCAATTGCCCGGAGTTGTTCACGGGGGGTGCAAAGCTGGTGACGATTGGTGGCGAAGGCAACAAGATCACGCCTGAAGGTGTTGAAGCCAAGCTTGCATTGTTTGTGCATGGTGAGCATGGGGCAAAACTTTCCGCCATGTCGATTTCAAACGTCACGGAGCTTGGCACTGTCTATGCACCCGAAGAAATCCGTATACTGACGAAACTTGCCGGGGCCAACAACTTGAAGTGCCACATGGACGGCGCCCGCTTTGCCAATGCCTTGGTAGCGCTGGGCTGCACGCCTGCCGAAATGACATGGAAGGCCGGCATTGATGTATTGTCATTCGGCGGCACCAAGAATGGCGGCATGATGTTGGAAGCCGTGGTGTTTTTCAATGAACAGCTGGCGGCTGATTTTCTCTATCGGCGCAAGCGCGCGGGTCAATTGCTGTCCAAGGGGCGTTTTCTCTCAGCCCAGATGTTGGCTTATTTGCAGGATGATGTGTGGCTGCCCAATGCGCGGCGTGCCAATCGGCTGGCCCTGCAACTTTCAAAAGGTTTGGCGAAATCCAATCGTGTGCGGATATCCAACCCGACGCAAGCCAATGAAGTTTTTGCGGTGATGCCGCGCAACACATTTGATGCGGTGACGGCGCAGGGTGCACATTTTTACGAGTGGCCCGTTGAAGGACTTGCCAAGGACGAAGTGCATTGCCGGTTTGTCCTGTCTTTTGCCACGCCGGAAGAACATGTGGTGCAGTTTTTGAAACTGATGCGGGATCAAGATTGATAATTTGGCCAGGTGTCACTCACCTTGTAGCCAGCGGGCCAAGGGTCATCAGGATCCAGCATCAAGGTGGTTTGGCCGCTGATCCAGGCGCGACCGGTGATTTGCGGGATGATGGCTTTGTGATTGCCTGTTGTGGTTTCGCCACTGATACGGCCAATAAATTTTGAATCGATAACACTGCGGCCAATGTAGGTTTCACCGACCCTCATCAGTCCCTTGGCATGCAATACCGCCATCAAAGCGGAACAACCTGTGCCGGTGGGGGAGCGATCAAGCTTTCCGGGATTGACGACGCAAGCGTTTCGCGATGTTAGTACACCATTGTCGCGTGTCAGGGGCTCGCGCATGAAACAGAAAGAATAGTGTTTCCAATCCGGCAAATCCGGGTGGTGGAATGGCAGTTGCGCATTGGCAGCCTTGACAATCCTGCGGCCCAAACTGGCAATGACATGGGCATTTTGCGGCGTGATCGACAAGCCAAAATCAGCGACATCCGCCATGACGAAACTGTCGCCGCCAAATGCCGTGTCGACTTGAACGGCTTTGCCGTCAACGAGAATGGTGGCTGCCAGGTTGGTGACAAATGATGGCACATTGGTGAGGGTTATGCTCTCGGCCTTGCCATTTCGACACGCGGCCGATACCTTGATCAATCCGGCGGGTGCTTCCAAGGTGAGATGGGTTACCGGCTCCTGCATGGGGATGATGCCTGCATCAAGCAGCACGGTTGCCACGCAGATGCAATTGGAGCCCGACATCGGTGGCGTGTCTTCCGGTTCCATGATGATGAAGGCGGAGTCAGCCTTGGGATTTTTGGGTGGTACCAGCAGGTTGACATGGCGGAATACACCGCCACGCGGTTCGTTCAGCACGAAATTGCGCAATGTTTGATCGCGGGCGATGAAGCGGGATTGCTCCCAGATGGTATCACCCGGCGGTGGCGCAACGCCGCCAACAATCACATCACCCACTTCACCTTCGGCGTGGCAGTTGATGATGTGAATGGATTTTGCAGTGCGCATCAAGAAATCACAAATCCCCCGTCACGCATTTCTTCGCCAGTGCCTTGTATTGCTTCACGGTGAAGGCCACAGGATTGGCTTCATGGGTTGGGTCCTTGTGGGCCATTTCGGCAACTTTATCGAGTTGCTTTGTATCAATGCCAATCTTGTCGAGAGAATGGGGAATGCCGCACTCCCGGCGCAGGGCCAGCACGAATTTCATGAAGCCGTCGAAGCCACCCTTGATGCCGAGATAGGCCGCGACACGTTCAATTTTTTTCTCGATTTTCTTCCGGTTGGCTTTCAGCACATAGGGCATGATAATGCCGTTGAGCATGCCGTGGTGGGCATCGTAGAGTCCGCCAAAGGGATGCGACAAGGCATGGATTGAACCCAGACCTTTCTGGAATGCCGTGGCGCCCATGGATGAGGCCACCAGCATGTTGCCGCGGGCGTCGAGATCCTTGCCCTTCTTGACAGCCTTGGCCAGGTTTTCCTTCACCAATCGCATGCCTTCGAGTGCTATGCCTTCTGCCATGGGATGATACAACTGCGTGCAATAGGCTTCGAGGCAATGGGCGAAGGCATCAAAGCCCGTGGCGGCCGTGAGTTTCGGTGGCAAGCCTACTGTAAGTTCCGGATCAAGGATGGCAAACATCGGCATGACGTCGGGATGAAAGATGATTTTCTTTTCGTGGGTTTTGGTGTTGGTGATGACGCCTGCACGGCCCACTTCAGAACCTGTACCTGCGGTGGTAGGGATGCAGATGTTGGGGGAGATTTTTGAAGCGTCGGCGCGCTTCCACCAATCACCAACATCTTCAAGATCAAAGATTGATATTTTCTGGCCATGCATCAGGGCAATCATCTTGCCTGTGTCCAGCGCCGAACCGCCACCAAAACAGACCACACCATCATGGTTTCCGGCGCGATAGGCCTTGCAGCCTTCAAGCACGTTTTCTTCCGTAGGGTTCGGGCGCACATCGGAGAACATTTCAACCTTCAAGCCAGCGGATTTCAGGTTGGCCAGAATGTCTTTCACCATGTCAGTTCCGGCAAGGCCCTTGTCGGTGACGAAAAGCGGATTTTTCAAGCCAGCCGAATTGCAGAAATCCGGCAGTTCCCTCACACGGCCGGGGCCGAACTTGACGGGGTTTGGGAAGTTGAAATTGCGGGTGGGCATGGGCATGGTTTTTTTCTTTCTTTTAGCAGGCAAGGGTTTTGACGTGACCTTGGGCACCGTAGGCAAGGATGGCGCGGTCGGAGGTAACAAGAACGGCATCAAGCGTGCGTGCAGTACCAATAAGTAATAGATCCATTGGATCTTTGTGTTTGAGGTCAGGTAAAAAAGAAGACTTTACAAGTATTTCAGGCGTGAGTTCACATAGAGAAAATCCAGGTCGAGCAACAAACGACTCAAAGAGCACAAGGGGGTTTGATGTCAACGTAAGCTTGCGACTTGCAATCAACTTTCCAAGCTCCCAAGCTGACGCTGGGCTGATAATCACATCATCAGAGGCTATGGCTTTTGTCAGTTCAATAGCCGCGTTTTCCCTGAGTTTTCTGCCGAAAGCAATATAGAGCAGGGCGCAAGTGTCTAGCAGCAGTTTCAAGCGGGCTCCCTGCGCAACAATTCGTCCCAGTTTTCAAGCCATTCGCGTTCTATTTCGTCCCACTCTTCAGGGCTGTAGGCGGGAGATGTTGCATCGAAGCCGGGTGCAAACGTCACCATTCCCTTCATGCACCCATAAATGCTCTTCCAGCGCTTTTCACCAAGGGCTTTCAATTCCGACTCCGTCGGTGCAGTCGATTTGCTGAAAACCAGTTCACCTGTCTTGATGTCAACAGCTTGCGTTTCATACCCCGCCGCAATCCACTCTTTGGTCATAACATTGTTGTCGGAGTTGTTTGACCAGAATGCGCGGCTTGATTTTGATTTTGGAAGTTTTGAACCGATGATCATTTCGATTTGAGCAAAGGTCATGGGAATGCGCTTGCGCTTCTGCTTGCGCAGAAACTGCCCCAATGGTTCATATTTTCCCATTTGCACCTCCTCCAATAAACACACACAAAATAGTGTGTGTGTTTACGCCCGTCAATAACGCTCAAAGCCGCGTTTCAATTCCAAATCCGTTATGCGGCGGTCGAATTCGAATTGTTCCCAGCGGCCGGTATGGACGTAGTGGTCGACGACATCATCGCCCAGGGCACCGCGCAGGAAAGTTGATTTGTCGAGGAGTTCAATTGACTCTCGCAGGGTTTTTGGGATTTCGCGCAGTTTTTGGGCTGAACTATAAGCATCGCCAGAAAATACTGGTTCCAGCTGCATTTTCTTTTCGATGCCGTCAAGGCCCGAAGCCAAGAGCGCGGCGAAGGCCAGATAGGGATTTAGATCAGCCCCGCCGACGCGGCATTCGACGCGGATGGCTTTGCTGTCGGCTCCGCAGAGGCGATAACCAGCGGTGCGATTATCGAAACTCCAGACGGCCTTGGTAGGGGCAAAAGTTCCGGCCATGAAGCGTTTGTAGGAGTTGATGTAGGGGGCGAGGAAATAGGTTATCTCGCTGGCATGGGTCAATTGGCCCGCAAGATAGTGCTGCATCATCTGGGACATGCCATGCAGGCCTGCCTTGTCATGGAAATGCGGTGTCTTGCCATCAGCGGACCAGAGGGACTGGTGGATGTGGGATGAGCTGCCCGCCATGCCATAATCCCATTTGGCCATGAAGGTGATGGCCTTGCCAATGCCATAGGCAATTTCCTTCGCACCGTTTTTGATGATGGCGTGGTTGTCGGCCATGGTGAGCGCGTCGGAATACTTGACGTTGATTTCTTCCTGGCCTGGGCCCCATTCGCCTTTGGAATTTTCAACGGTGATGCCAGCGCCCGCAAGACCGTTGCGCAGCGCCCGCATGTAGACTTCCTCCTTGGACGTCTGCAGGATGTGATAGTCTTCGATGTAATAACCCGCCGTTTTCATGGCGCGGTAGCCTTTGGTGTGGCAAGTCTCGAAACTGTCATCGAACAGGAAGAACTCAAG
>JANOVS010000136.1:0-2108 GCA_031417515.1 Hyphomicrobiales bacterium | reverse complement strand
CATCCGACGCCTCACCCGCCGAAAGTATCATGACACGCTCAACATTGTTGCGAAGTTCCCTGACATTTCCCGGCCAGGCGCGGGTTTGCAAAACGGCGATGGCATCATCGGCAAAATTTCGGAGAGCCTGGCCTGCCGACTGACAATAGGACTTGGCAAAATGCTGGATGAGCAACGGTATGTCTTCACGCCTCTCGGTCAAGCCTGGCACATTCAAGGGAATGACGCCAAGCCGGTGAAACAGGTCCTCGCGAAACGTTTGGGCAGCAATCAGGTTTTGCAAATTCCGCGCCGTGGAAGAGATGATCCGTACATCCACCTTGATCTTCTTGGTGCCATTTACCCGTTGAAAGGTTTGTTCAACCAAAACCCGTAAGATCTTGGCCTGGGTTTCAATCGGCATGTCTGCCACTTCATCAATGTATAATGTGCCTGTGTGGGCTTCTTCGAGTGCACCAATACGGGGTGGCTGGTCCTGTCCCGTTTCAACGCCAAACAGGTTTTCTTCAACATGTTCCGGCGCCATGCTGGCCGCCGAAAGCGTAATGAAAGGTCCGGCAGATCGCGCCGATTGCATATGCAGCGTGCGGGCCACCAGTTCCTTGCCAGACCCCATGGGACCACTGATCAACACCCGACTGTTGCTGGGCGCAATCTTCTTGACCAGCTGCTTTAGAGTCCGGCTGGCCAAAGACGTGCCAATCAGCTCGTTGTCTAAGCCCGACCTGCCCTTCAACTCTTCGTTCTCACGCTTCAAACGAAAAACTTCGAGTGCTCGACCAACAACCAGCAAAAGCCGATCCGCATTAAACGGCTTTTCGATGTATTCGTAAGCCCCACGCTTGATTGCAGCTACTGCCGTTTCGATGTTGCCATGTCCAGAGATAATCACCACAGGCAATTCAGGCGTCCTTTGCTTGATCTCCAGCAGCAGGTCCAAACCATCCATGCGCGAGCCCTGCAGCCAGATGTCGAGAATGACCAGCGAAGGCCGCCGCAGTGAAAGTTCCGACAAAGCTGCATCTGAGTTATGGGCAAGGCGCGTTTCAAACCCTTCATCCATCAGAATGCCCGCAATCAGTTCGCGGATATCGGCTTCATCATCAATAATCAGGATATCAGCGGACATTATGAGGATACTTTCTGTGAGCCAAGGCTTTGTAAGGGAGATTCAAGTACACGCAATGGAGAAAACCAAAGTGTCATCGCAGCACCTTTGCCATCAGCGGCATCAGCCAATTGCAGCGAACCGCCATGTTCCTCCATGATGCGTTTGACGATTGCCAAGCCGAGGCCTGTGCCTTTTTCGCGCGTTGTCATATAGGGTTCCGTCAATCGGTGACGATTTTCCTGCGGCAACCCGATGCCGTTGTCGACAATCCGGATGAAAGGTTGTTTTCCGCTTCGACCAAATTCAACAACAATTTTGCCTCTCAACCCGGGATCACCGGCAATCCGGGTTTCGACTGATTCACGCGCGTTCTTCACCAGATTGGTGATGGCTTGCGTAATCAACCGCCGATCAAACGCAAAGGCTGCCAAGACCTCGCGTTCAGCAAGATCGATATCGATATCTGAAGATGACACCCGCTGCAGCACCGTGGCATCACGCACAACTTCGGCAAGGTCATTGATTTCGGGAACCGCTTTGGGCATGCGCGCAAATGAAGAAAATTCATCGACAATCCGCCCAATGTCCCCGACTTGCCGAATGATGGTATCCGTACATTGCTCAAACACCTTGCGGTCGGTTTTTATCTCATGCAGGTACTTGCGTTTGAGCCGTTCCGCCGAAAGCTGGATGGGTGTGAGAGGGTTCTTGATTTCGTGGGCAATGCGCCGCGCAATATCGGCCCAGGCAGAATTACGCTGTGCCGACACAAGATTGGTGATGTCGTCAAACGTCAACACATAGCCATGCTCGGCATCATCGGATCGCTCGGTTGTGATGCGCACAAAAAAGTTGAGTTCCCGCCCCTCGACCTGCATTTCAACATGTCCCTCTGCCGAGCCTGATGGTCGTGACATGGCCAAATCAAACAGGCTGGCAAACTGTGGTACAGCCTCATGCAGTGAACGGTCGAACATTTGCGGCTCTGGCAAGCCCA
>JANOVS010000135.1:0-1854 GCA_031417515.1 Hyphomicrobiales bacterium | reverse complement strand
CATCGAGTTCCTCGAGACGACCAATGCTGCTGGCGTTAGTGCAATAAATCTGATTGGCAATGAAATCGCCCAGACGATCACCGGCAATGCCGGGATCAACCAGCTCAACGGCGGTATCGACGCGCTAGCCGACGTGCTGATTGGCGGACTCGGATCCGACACCTACATCATCAACTCCGTCAACGACAACATCACAGAACTTGTCGGCGGCGGCACGGCCGACCGGGCGAGGGCGAGCCTCAGCTTCACACTGGCGGCGGGCGACAATATCGAGTTCCTCGAAACCACCAACGCCGCAGGAGCGGGCTTGATCAATCTGACAGGAAACGAGATCGCCCAAACCATTACCGGCAATGCCGGGGCCAATATTCTCGCTGGTGCAGGCGGCAATGACACACTAACGGGCGGGCTTGGCGCTGATACTTTCCTGTTCAACACGACTTTGAACGCGGCGACAAACCTCGATGTCATCACCGATTTCAACGTCGCTGCCGATACCATCCAGTTGGAGAACACCGGCATCTTCACGGCACTTGGTGCAGTGCTCGGCGTGCTGGATGTCAACCTGTTCAAAAACCTGACCACGGGCGGGGCTGTCGATGCCACCGACCGGATACTTTACAACGATACCACCGGCGCAATCTTCTACGACGCCGACGGCTCCGGTGCCACCGCCGCCATCCAGTTCGCAACCCTCACAGGTTCTCCAACGGTGACCAACGCCGACTTCTTTGTGGTGTGAGATTGGTGCGTCGGCTGGTCCCGCCGAAGCAATACAACCTAAACCCGGAATGAACGTTGTCCTCAGGTTGCATTCAAGGCCGCGCTTCTATGTTGGTTCCATCGAAGGCAATCATGCCAGACTGAAAAAGGAAAACCACCATGCTCCGCAACATTCTCATCGCTGCCGTCGCTCTCTCCGCCATCGCTGTTGGTTCGGCTGGCACAGCCTCCGCCACGGGTTATTACAACAACCATCATCAGTATAAGTCCTACTACAAGCCACAGTACAAGCATTATGTGCGCAAGCATTATGTGAAGAAGCATTACAACTATGATTACAACGACAACTACAACCAAGGTGGTTACTACGTGCAGAACGATTGCGGCTGGCAGACAGTCAAGGTGATCCGCTGGAACCACGGCTACCGTTACGTAGATTTCGTCAAGACCTGGACCTGCTACTAAGTCCAGCTAGACTGGAAAGGCCGGCTGCGTCCCTCCCCGCAGCCGGTTTTTTGTTGGCAACGCGGTCGATTGCCAGACAAGCGTTGAGATTTCACAAAAACCGACTGCCTCAAGTTGTTTCTTGGTGGTCGTTTGCCAATATGCTAGCCTTCCTCCGGGGCAAGTCTGAAGACGGCTGACGTCTGTGCCTTGCATGCATTTTTCCGCAGCCATTTTGTTTGCTGCGGGGCCTTCGCGAGGTATGACACGTCAGGTTTGAAATGAACCTGCGGTGGTCACCGCTTTGTTTTGGAGGAGCTGGAATGGCAACTTTCATATTCACTGATGAGAACGGAATGCCTTTGCAAGGATTTAGTGCCTCTAGCATAAATGCCTATGGCATGACGGGCCTTGTAACCAACGTCAGCCTCACATTGCTCGGCCTGTCACATCGCTTTCCTGATGATTTGGACATGCTGTTGGTGGCGCCTGATGAGTTGCACAATCTGGCTTTCTGGTCAGATGCTGGCGGAGACACGGATATGTCTAAGTGTCTGACCGAAAAAGAAGTTGGGTGATATCAATCGTTTGTGATTCAATCGGTGTTGCGAAGCAACGATGGAGTTTCACATGTGGACAGATACCACCCGCAAGCAGTTTGCCCGAGGCGATCTGCTTTTGCCAAGC
>JANOVS010000134.1:0-9876 GCA_031417515.1 Hyphomicrobiales bacterium | reverse complement strand
CCCCCGCCGCCAAAGCCGGTATCATGGCCAATGATCTCATTGTGAAAATTGACGGCGTCGAAGTCCAGGGACTGACCCTCAACGAAGCCGTCGACAAGATGCGCGGTGCCGTGGGCTCGCCCATCAACCTCACGGTGGTGCGTCAGGGCCGTGAACCTTTTGACGTCAAACTGGTCCGCGATGTGATCAAGGTCGAAAGCGTCAAATACAATATGGAAGGCGACGATGTGGGTTATATCCGCATGAGTTCCTTCACCCAGCAATCAGATTCCGGTGTACAGAAGGCTATCTATGACCTGGAAGCGAAATCCGGCGGCAAAATCAAGGGCTATATCCTTGACCTGCGCAACAATCCCGGCGGTTTGCTGATCCAGGCCGTATCGGTGTCCGATGAGTTCCTCGAAAAAGGCGAAGTCGTCTCAACCCGCGGTCGCAACGCCGATGATGTGGAGCGCCACTCAGCCCAGAAGGGTGATATCTCAAACGGCAAGCCTTTGGTCATCCTGATCAATGGCGGCTCGGCTTCAGCTTCAGAAATCGTCGCCGGTGCCCTGCAGGACCACAAGCGCGCCACGATCATCGGCACCCGTTCCTTCGGCAAGGGTTCAGTACAGACCATCATTCCGCTTGGCAATGAAGGCGCCATGCGGCTTACCACACAGCGCTATTACACACCGTCAGGTCGCTCCATCCAGGCCAAGGGCATTGACGCCGACATCATCATCGAACAACCCCTGCCGCCTGAACTTGAGGGCAAGAATGTTTCGACGGAAGGCGAGGGTAATATTCGCGGCCACCTGACCAATGAGGCAGGCGGCGAAGAAGGCGGCGGTTCATCGGCCTATGTGCCAGAGGATCGCACCAAGGATGTGCAGATCAAAGCGGCCATCGATTTGCTGCACGGCATCAAGGTTGTCAGCAATGTGAAGCCCAAGGAAGCCGCCAAGGTTGATCCAAAGCTTGCCCCCAAGCCTGAGGACAAAAAGACGCCGAATTGATCTTCTGAACCACATGGTTAATGGGCCGTTAATGCTTGGGCGGCACAGTGGGACTTTGTGATTCGAAGGTTATTTCAGCGCCATGCGCCGTGACGAGCTCAAGGTTCCCTTGCATAAACGTAGTGTACTGACGAGGCTCTGGGAGAAACGTCCAGGGCTTCTGTTTTGTGCCTATGTTGCAGCGACGGCTGGTTTTGGTGGTGCGGGTTTCTGGGCCCACCGCCAGTCCAGTCCTTTTGCCGGCGAACCCATCGTCGTGGTGTCCGTGCCACCAGCGGAGGAAATCAAGACAGCTTCCGTCAATCCGCCGTCGGGGCAAACCGTGGAAGCGGAACAGATTTCTGACGAGCAGGCCACTGCACCACCGCCCGAAGAAGAGTTTCCCGACACGACAGGGGCCACAGACCCGGCACCCGAAGAATCACAACCTGAAATCCGGGCAGACTCCAGGCAGGATGTTGCCGTAGTTTCATCGATCAGCCGACCTCTGACGCCTTCACCCCAGCCCCATATCACTGAAACCACGGCCTGGGGTCCCTTACCACGCATCGGTGGACGCGGCGAAGAAGCTTCAAAAATCTACGGCAAACAGGTCTCACTTAACGTCATCCACTCCGATGCGCCGAAGATTGCGCTGTTGTTGGGCGGCATGGGTCTGAACAAGAAATTGACGGCGAAAGCCATCAAGGAACTGCCGTCTGAGATCACCCTGGCCTTTGCGCCCTATGGCAACGACTTGCAGGAACAGGTGGATGTCGCCCGCAGCAATGGCCATGAAGTTTTCCTGCAAGTGCCCTTGGAGCCTGTGGGTTTTCCCGCCAGCAATCCCGGACCGAAAACCCTGACGGGTGATGCATCCGAGGCCGAAAACCTTGACGCGCTGCGCTGGCACATGAGCCGCTTCACTGGCTATGCCGGCGTGGTAAATTACATGGGCGGACGCTTTCTCGCCATGCCGAAGGTGCTGAAACCCGTACTGGGCGAACTCAAAAAACGCGGCATTGTTTTCCTTGAGGATGGCTCCCTCGCACTGTCATCAGTTGATGCGGCAGCAAAAGCTTCCCGGGCTGAAGTAAAACGCGCCAAGGTGGTGATTGATCAGGACCCCTCACCACAGGCCATCATCTCAGCCCTGACCCTGCTGGAAGAAGAAGCAACCGGCACCGGCTTTGCAGTTGGCACGGGTTCCGGTCTCGAAGTGACCATTGACACGGTCAGGGAATGGGCCAAGGCCGCCGCTGAACGTGGCATTGTATTGGTGCCGATAACTGCATCCTACAAGGGTCGCTTGGGATAGCATGTTATGAACAGCTATACTGGGGCGCATGCTTCGAGGCTCGCAAGGGCGAGCACCTCAGCATGAGGTAACTTGGTAGAGCGAACTAAACATGCGCAATATCAATAAGTTAACCTCACCCTGAAGTGCCGCGCCTTCGCGGCCTCGAAGGGCTGGCCGGTTCAAATATTCAATTTTAGAGCCCCTGCCAAAGCAATTCCTTTTGCATTCCCGCCGTTTTGACTCCATATCTGGCCCATGTCGAAAGCCTCGGTAATCACCGCCTATCGTCCTTGTGTCGGTATCATGCTGCTCAACAGCCAAGGTCTTGTCTGGATGGGCCGCCGCTTCGAAAAACAGAATGACGATGGTGTGGGCAAATGGTGGCAAATGCCGCAAGGTGGCATTGACGAAGGCGAGGACAACCGTGCAGCGGCATTGCGCGAACTGGCCGAGGAAACTGCCGTCACCTCTGCCCACATCCTTGCGGAAGCACCGGGCTGGTTCACCTATGATCTGCCGGAACATTTGATTGGCAAAAGCTGGGGCGGCAAGTATCGCGGCCAAAAACAAAAATGGTTCGCCTGTCGCTTCACCGGGCCTGACAGCGAAATCAATCTGAAGCCACCCGGGCACAAACAAGAATTCGACCAGTGGAAATGGATGACCATGGACGAAGCCTTGGAAGCGGTGGTGCCCTTCAAAAAAGCCGTCTATGTTGAGATGATCAAGGCCTTGAGGCATCTCGGATCATGAGAATGTGCATGGGTCATGCAGGTATGCTGGGTAAGGGCAACGTGGTTTTGACGCAGCATTCGGAAAAGCAAGTCGTTGAAGTCTAGAAGACGAGCCGTGTTCTTGATGGTCGTCTTGCTGACGGGTCTGATCATTGGGTCCGTTTGGTTTTTCTATGGCCGAAGTGAATACCAGGAAACTGCTGCTTCAATGACATCACGCTACATTCCAGCACTTCGACACCCTCTGGGTCAGGCGTCTTCTGGTACACTCAACGGTGAACTGCAACAAGCGGGGTTCACATTGGGGCAGCCTGTATTGTTGCGTCTCTATAAACAAGAAAGCGAACTTGAAGTCTGGCTGATGCGCGGCGGAAAATTCGAGCACTTCAAGTCCTATCCTATTTGCAAGTGGTCTGGACAGCTCGGGCCAAAGTTGAAAGAAGGTGACGGACAGTCACCTGAGGGTTTTTACGAAGTTTCAACCCCGCAACTCAACCCCAATTCGCGCTACTTTCTCGCCATGAATATAGGATTTCCCAATGCTTTTGACAGGTCAGAATTACGCACAGGCAGTGCTTTGATGATTCACGGCTCCTGCGTTTCCATTGGTTGCTATGCCATGACAGATGCGGGGATAGATGATATCTACAAGTTGGTTGAAGCGGCCCTGACAAAGAATCAGTTGTCTGTACCGATTCACATATTTCCATTCCGGATGTCCACGGAGAACCTTAAATTGCACGCAACCAGCCCCTGGATAAATTTCTGGAACAATCTGGCGGAGGGCGACAACTTGTTCCAACGCACCGGGCTCGCACCGAGAGTCTCGGCTTGCGGTGGAAGATATTATTTTGATCAAGCACCTGAAAGCTGTGAGAGGGTGAAAAGCTGGTGAAACTGCGCCACATCATTTTTGATTGCGATGGAGTTCTGGTTGATTCAGAACCAATCTCCATGCGGGCTGATGTGACGCTGCTCCAGCGCTATGGCATCGAAATCAGTGAAGCCGAAGCCCATGCCCGCTTCGTCGGCACCACGTTTCAGGCCATGCTCGACATGATGACAGCCCAGCACGGCGTGGAGTTTCCGGAAGGGCTGCATGACGTGAAGAACCGCATGGTGGAGGACATGTACCGCCATGAGCTGCAGATCGTTGATGGCGTGCTGGATGTTCTGGCGGCGCTGAAGGCCAGGGGTCTGACATTTTCAATTGCCTCAAACAGCCCGAGGGACCGCGTGAAATTGGCCGTTGAACTCACGGGCATTGCGAAATATTTCGACGCCATCTCAACCTATCAAGACGTCAAACACGGCAAGCCCGCACCCGATGTTTTTCTGAAAGCCGCCGAGCGGGCAGGCATGGCCCCCATTCAATGTCTTGTCATTGAAGATTCAGTCACCGGCGTGACCTCAGCCGTTGCCGCCAAAATCCGCACCATTGGTTTTACTGGTACCCACGCTGCTCCAGAGGCCCATGCTAATGTGTTGAAATCCCTGGGCGCTGCCGCCACCATTCAGGCCATGGCTGAACTCCTGCACCATCTCTAACTCACGCCATTGACATTGCACTGCACAACGCCCATATGGCGGGAACTGCACGACAGGCCATCTGTGAATACGTGAGTGTCGTATCTGGCGACAATCTTCAGGCCACCGCAGTTCATCCAATCACATTCCTTTCACGTGGGACTGTCATGACGCGCCGCATCCGGTTGCAGTGGCGCGCATGGTCCCTTTTATGCATCCGAATTTGAAAGACCCATGTCTTGTCCATAAACAACATGATTACAAGTTTTGACCAATTGAACCTCTCTGAAGCCCTCGTCAAAGCCGTCAAGGCCGAAGGCTATGAAACCCCAACCCCCATCCAGGTCCAGTCCATTCCGCATTTGCTGGCAGGCCGCGATCTGCTTGGCATTGCCCAGACCGGCACCGGCAAAACCGCTGCCTTTGCCCTGCCCATGCTTGAACGCTTGGCCAAGGACAACCGCCGCGCTGAACGCGGCACCTGCCGCGCCCTGATCCTGTCTCCCACCCGTGAACTCTGCTCGCAGATCCTTGCCAGCTTCCAAACCTATGGCGCCAACACCAAGCTGAAATCAGCTGTTGTCTTCGGCGGCGTTGGCATTGGCCGTCAGGTTGAAACCATGAAAGCCGGCGTTGACATTCTGGTGGCCACACCGGGCCGTCTGGTCGATCTGATCGACCGCCGCGCCCTCACCTTGTCGAAGGTCGAAATCTTCGTTCTCGATGAAGTCGACCAGATGCTTGATCTCGGTTTCATCCATGCCATCAGGAAGCTGACGGCCATGTTGCCCAAGGCCCGCCAAAATCTTTTCTTCTCGGCCACCATGCCAAAGGAAATTGCTGGTCTCGCCGCTGCCCTGTTGAATGATCCCGTGCGTGTTGAAATCAAGCCCGCTGCCACCACGGCAGAACGGGTGACCCAACATGTCATCCATGTCGATCCCGCCAACAAGGCAAAGCTTCTGGTCGCCCTTCTCAAAACCCCAGCCGTTACCCGCGCACTCATTTTCACCCGCACCAAACATGGTGCTGACAAGGTTGTGAAAGCCCTCGACCAGGGTGGACTGATGGCGCAAGCCATTCATGGCAACAAAAGCCAGGTCAATCGCGAAAAGGCGCTGGCCGGATTCAAGAACGGCAAGATCCTGGCACTCGTGGCAACCGACATTGCAGCCCGTGGCATTGACGTTGATGGCGTATCCCACGTCTTCAATTTCGATCTGCCCTTTGTGCCGGAATCCTACGTTCACCGCATTGGCCGCACCGCCCGTGCCGGTGCCGCTGGTGAAGCCATTGCCTTCTGCACGCCAGAAGATCGTGGACTGCTGCGCGACATCGAAAAAACCATTCGCCAGCAAGTTCCGATCATGGAACATGAGCTTGCCATGAAGGTTGATCCCCTCGCCCCCAACTTTGGCTGGAACCCTGCTGATGCAGCAAAGCGCAAATCAGGTGGTGGTCGTCACATGCCAAAAGCCGGCGGCGAACAGGCAAAGAAACCCAATCATCGCGGCCAGCCAGCAAAGGGTGCCGGACCCCAACATGCAAGGGACGGTGAACCCCGCCCCGGCATCCGCGCCGATGGCCGCCTGCAAAAGCGGGAGTGGAACCCCACGGGCATGCCCATGCAGTCCATTGACCAAAGCCAGTTCGCCCGTAAATCCGAAGGCGATCATGTTGCCCCCGGCGAACAAGTCCGCATTGAACGTCCCCGCAGCGAACACAAAGCCCCACCAAAATTCGGCGACCGCAAATTCGGCGGCGGCGGAAAACAAGGCTTCGGTAAACCCGGTCTTGGTAAACCCCGCAGCGGCGGCGGCAAACCCGGCAACTGGATGAAGAGCGTTGGCGACAAGGCCAAAGCCTGATTTATCCGTACACAGAATAACAGAAGCCCGCGCGATGATCGCGGGCTTTTGACTTTTGCAGGGGGAGCACCCTATGCTTTGCAAAAGGCGGTGACGAACATGAAACAATGGTTGATCTTGCAAGACTGGCACATTGCAGCGCTGTTCATCGGCCTCGGTTCAAGCGCTGCGCTGTTTGCCTGGACCACGTTCAACTTGTATCAAGTCGCCAGCAACAATCTCGGCTTCATTGCCGAATACGGCCTCATGGGTTTGCGCGATGGTGGCTTGCTGCAATTGCTTGAGATTTGCTGGCATTCCCTGCTCGCACTGTTGCTGTTCCTGCTCTTCAAAGGCTGCGAAACCGAAATCACCCACCGGTGGCGGAAGTTGGGGGAACCTTGAAGCGATGCGTATCCGCCAAGCCGCTTCAGGCCGCAGCAAAACAGGCTTCGAGGAACAGGATGACGGCTACGTTGTAACGCACCGTCATTCCCGCAAAGGCGGGAATCCCGCTTTCTTGGGTTCAACCAGTGAAGCGATTGTGTCGATGTCGTCGTGAAGATCAAGCCAGTGTGGATTCATTTCTTCAATGATCCGAAACTTCCAGTCCCGGTTCCATTTCTTTAATTGCTTCTCGCGCCGGATGGCGTCTTCCATGCTGTGATGGTGCTCGTACCAAACCAAAAGCTTGATGCTGTGATCTGACGTAAATCCCGTGAAGCGTTCATTCTTGTGGTCATTGATGCGGTGCCACAGTGCACTCGTCACCCCAATATACAAAGTGCCGCGATAGCGGCTTGCCATAATGTAAACAGCGGGGAGTTTTTCTTCGCGCATGTGGGGAAACCTACCAGAGAATTCCCCCGCCGCAAAGAAAGCGGGATTCCCGCCTTCGCGGGAATGACGGCTGTGGGGGGGGTGCGTGAGGATCGAGAGCAGAGCGGTGTTCAATTTTTTGTGCCCCCAAACCCCGTCATTCCCGCGCAGGCGGGAATCCCGCTAGCCACAGTTTAAAATGCAAGACGTCAAGCCGTGGCGTCAACCTCTCTCGGCTCTTGACCAGGTGGGCCCCACCCGTTCCGGTTTCTCCGCTACGCAGCCTCAGGCCGCAGCCTGATGCCAAGCGCCTTCAACACTTTGAGCACCGCACTGAAACTCGGATTGCCCTGTTTGGAAAGCGTGCGATACAAACCCTCCCGCGTCAGCCCCGTAGCCTCAGCAATCGAAGCCATCCCCCGCGCCCGCGCCACTTCACCAAGAGCCGCCGCAATAAAAGCCGCATCATCCCCCGCCTCATCAAAGCAGGCTTCGAGGAAAAGAATGATATCTTCATCGGTTTTGAGGTTGTCAGTGACGTCCCATTTGGAAAAACCTGGTGGCAGCTGCATCATTCAAATCCTCCACGGAACGGCTAAATCAATCGCGTTGCGAATGTCTTTGGTCTGGCTCGACTTGTCGCCACCACACAACAACACAGCAATCACGTTGCCTTGTTTAATGTAGTAGACGCGATAACCCGGCCCATAGTCGATCCGCATTTCGCTGACACCTGAACCAACAGGCCGAACATCTCCAGCGTTTCCCTGAGCAAGCCGCAAGATTCTGGCATCAATTCGCACTCGGACCCGCGCATCACGAAGCCCACGAAACCAAGCCAGAAATTGGTCTGATTTGATGATTTCAATCATGTTTCGGTGTTTGTAATTTATAGATTACTTTTTGTCAAGGACGTTGCGAAGTCCTTTCTCCCTTGGCCTCTTGGTCGGTGAGTACGCCAAAGGCCAGATGAGGGAAGACCGCAGAACAGCAGACAGGCGGAAGAAAACAACGCTAAACTGATGCGCTATTCCGGTATTTGGCTTTGGAGGAATTTAAAAGCTTCCAAGCCAACACCCTGAAGCTGGTTGTAAATGACATCTGTAGCTGCCTTGTTACCCGTTCCTTGGCCGTTCAGACTACACTTGTCCTTTTTGCAATTGACCATGAAGAAGAAGGGATGCGAAGGTGAACCCTCAACCGAAACAAAAGCCAAAGTCTGTTGGTCGTCACACCTGAATAAATCCCACGCTTGCCCTTCGATCGTCAAACGTTTCGGACCCTTCAGGCATTTGGTGTCGATAAAGTTTTTCTTTGCTTCATCTGCCCATAACGCTTTGGTCGAAGTAAGCAGGCTCAAGCAACAACAAAAAGCAACACAGGATAGTTTCGCTGCCACATGCATTCCTCGCTACTCCAAAAGCTAAACCATCATTTCAAATGGCAAGCGTAACCCGAAATGCTGAAAATTGTCAAAGTACCGCCTGCAGCGACCTCAGATGATCCAGAGTCTCCGCCGCCTTTGCCCGTGCGCTGTCGCTTTTCGCATCGGCCACATCTTCTTCCGCATTCTTGATCTGCTGGGCGATGGCTGCACCATCAAGATCAGCCAATGGGATTGCGGTTTCGGCCAGTACGGTGAGGCCGCTGGCGTTCACTTCGGCAAAGCCGCCGCGGACGAAGATTTTTTCGGTTGTGCCGCCATCCTTGGTGACCGTCACCACGCCGGGTTTCAGGGTGGAGAGCACGGGGGCGTGGTTGGCCAAAATTGTCATTTCGCCTTCGCTGCCGGGAATTTGCACGGAGGCCACTGCGCCCGAAAACAGGAGGCGGGCGGGGGAGACGAGTTCGAAATGCAGTGCCATGTGTTCGTTCCTTGATCAGGCACCCCCTCCCCCCTTCGGGGTACTCCCCCGGCGAAGACGCCGAGGGAGAACTTTTCTCCCTCATTGCCCTTGCGATGGGGGAGTACGGCGAAGCCGGGAGGGGGTGTTTAATTCAAACTCAGTTTAAGCCGCGTCAGCAGCCATCTTCTTGGCCTTCGCCACGGCGTCTTCAATCGTGCCGACCATGTAAAAAGCTGGTTCCGGCAAATGATCGTAGTCGCCGTTGCAGAGGCCCTTGAAGCCTTTGATGGTGTCTTCGAGTTTTACCTGCACGCCGGGCGAACCGGTGAACACGGCGGCCACGTCAAACGGTTGTGACATGAAGCGCTCGATTTTGCGGGCGCGCGACACGGCGAGTTTGTCTTCTTCCGACAATTCATCCATGCCCAGAATGGCGATGATATCTTGCAGCGCCTTGTAGCGTTGCAGGATCGACTGGACCTGACGGGCCACGGCATAATGCTCTTCACCCACAACGGCTGGCGTCAACATGCGCGAGGTGGAATCCAAAGGATCCACGGCGGGGTAGATGCCTTTTTCAGCGATTGAACGCGACAGTGTTGTGGTTGCGTCCAAATGGGCAAAGGATGTGGCGGGGGCCGGATCGGTCAAATCGTCGGCTGGCACGTAAATCGCCTGCACCGAGGTGATTGAACCCTTGGTTGTTGTGGTGATGCGCTCTTGCAACGCACCCATGTCGGTGGCCAGCGTCTGCTGATAACCCACGGCGTAGGGAATGCGGCCCAACAACGCCGACACTTCGGAACCGGCTTGCGTGAAGCGGAA
>JANOVS010000133.1:0-32725 GCA_031417515.1 Hyphomicrobiales bacterium | reverse complement strand
TGCAGAAATTGAACTCTCGAACCTCGACCGCAAGACCCACCGTCTCGAAGATGCAATCACCAAGATGTTCGATGCAGGTCGCCACTACAGTTATATCCTGATCGACTGTCCGCCCTCCCTCAATCTTTTGACCATCAATTCATTAACGGCTGCCGATGCCATTCTGGTGCCGCTGCAATGTGAATTCTTTGCGCTTGAGGGCTTGAGCCAATTGTTGAAAACTGTCGAAAGAGTAAAGGCCACTCTTAACCCACGTCTCAATATCCAAGGCGTGGTGCTCACCATGTTTGACCGCCGCAACAGCCTGTCGGAGCAGGTTGCCCAAGATGTGCGCAGCGTGTTGGGTGAAAAGGTCTACCAGACGGTCATACCGCGGAATGTCCGGGTTTCCGAAGCGCCATCCTATGGCAGACCCGTCCTGCTTTATGATCATGGCTGTCTTGGCTCGCAAGCCTATATTCATCTGGCGTCTGAAGTCATTAAACGTGAACGAGAGCTTAAAGCCGCTTGAGCCGAATCACTGGTTCACCTATCGATTCACCTCCGAAACAATAATATTTGAAATCACAGGGAATAGTTTTTCATGAACCAACCTCAAAAGCGCAGGCTTGGCCGTGGTCTGGCGGCCCTGATTGGTGATGACGCGGCAACCGAACCCGTTGCAATGGATACACCGGGTTTCAAAACCCTGTCGATCGACCAGATCAAATCCAACCCGAACAATCCCCGCCGCCATTTCCAGGATGAGGAAATCGAATCCCTTGCGCGATCCCTGAAAGACAAGGGCTTGCTGCAACCCATTCTGGTGCGTCCGGCCAAATCCTCGGTCGGGCTATATGAAATCATCGCCGGTGAACGGCGCTGGCGTGCGGCCCAACGGGCAGGGCTTCACCAAGTCCCCGTCATCATCCGCGACCTTGATGACCGCGAGACACTTGAAATTGCCATCGTGGAAAATGTGCAACGCAGTGATCTCAATGCCCTGGAAGAAGCGCGCGCCTACCGGATGCTGATCGACCAATATCAATACACACAGCAGCAACTGGCAGATTCCATCGGCAAGAGCCGCAGTCATATTGCAAATACGCTCCGTCTGATGGCCCTACCGGAAACCGTGCAAAGTCATATCGCGAATGGCAGCCTGTCAGCAGGTCATGCCCGGACTTTGGTAGCCAGTGAAAACCCCGGTGATGTTGCCGAACAAATTATCAAGTTGGGATTGTCGGTCCGTCAGGCTGAAGATCTCACGCGGCAAAACATCAGCAAGAAAAAACCCGAGGCAATTGCCGACAAGGATGCCGACACCCGTTCACTGGAAAAAACCTTGAGTATGGCACTTGGACTTGTAGTTCAAATTTCGCACCGGGGCCCGAATGGTCACGTGTCCATCAGCTATAAATCACTTGAACAACTTGACCTGATTTCCCACCGGCTGGGACGCTCGGATTAAAGCCTGTCAAATCTGGCGCTGCCGCAAATGCTGGGCCTTGCGGGCCATCGACAGAATCGTCCGGCTGACAACAGCCTCGGCTAAATCAGCCAGTTGGCGGCTTGACAGTATTGCAGTTTGTAAGGCCAAGCCAAATTGGTTGAGGTCTTCCAAGCTAAGATTCTTGAGTTGCCGTGCCATGGTTTTTTGTTGGCCAAAAAATACGGGCGGCTTGGCGGACCGAAACGCCCGCTCCATATCGCTGCCGCCTGCCATTTCCGCCTTGATGTTTTCAAGCCGCGCAAACTGCATCTGCAAGAGAATCAACACCTGCTTCCAGTCCCCATCGGCCCGCATGGCCTCAAAAATCCGGTCACAGGCTTCGAGGTCACCGTCGAGAATGGCCGCAGACAACACATCAACATCAAAACTCGCCTGTTCACCACAACTCGCTTCCACGTCATCGCGTGTTATCGCCTTTGAGGGCCAACAATAGAGCAGCAGCTTTTCAAGCTCGCTTTCGACTTGTCCCCGACTGCTGCCAGCCAATTGCAGGAAACGTTCCACTGCACCCTCAGCAAATGCTGCACCCTGTTGCCGCGCCAGATTCAATACGCGGGTAGACACAGCCTGCGGTGTGTCTTCATAAACTGCCACAACATGAAAGCGCTTGGCAGTGGTCGCGGCTTCCCGCAATTTCGAGGTTTTGGTGAGGTTGCCTGCACGCATGACAACGAAATTACCACTACTCCCGGCACCGATCACCGGCTCCAAAAAACGTGCATGCGTCTCTTCACATCCCTCAACCAGAATCAGACGCCGGCCTCCCAACAGTGACATGGCCTTGAAAGCATCTTCCAATTGCGTGGGGTCGTCGCGCAAGGAACTGGCCGGAATATGCAACGGTTCCTCATCCCCAGAAAATGAAGCAACAACTTTCCTGGCCACAGTAGCAATGCCAGCTTCGTCGTTGCCGAAAACCAGAATACCGTTACTGGCAGCTTCACCGCGTTTCAGCAGGCTGGCAATGTCATTCTCTGCCAGAACTGACATGACAACAATCTGCCAAATCAACCGTTGGCGGCTGAGACAAAGGCCGCCAATCGCAAGCGAATATCTTCGGCAACTTCACGCGCTGCGCGATCACGCGCATTGTCGGCAGCCTGCAGATCGGCGATCGGTTGCTGCACTGTGTCGAAAGACACATTGGAAAAACTTGCGCCCTCACTCACAACTTTGCCAGAAGCAGCATTCACCAGAGCAAACTTGACATTTAGGCGATAACGTTTCCTTTGCAGTTTCTGGCCGGGCAAGGCAGATACGAGGGACGTCTTCTCCACGGGTTCAAGCTTCAACTGATATTGCATGCTGCCATCAGCACTTTCGCCCATGGTCGCCAAAAGGTCATTGCGCACCAATTGACCAGCCCGACTGTTTTGCTCGTCAACGGCGATACCTGCAAGCACTGACTGAACATTTGCGCCGGTTTGACTGGTGCCATACAGCGGCCGATAGCTACAGCCACCGGCGACAACCAGAAGCCCAGCAAGCAGGCAGTAAAAACGTAACGTCAACTGGCGCATACAATGTTCACTATCCGGTCGGGGACCACAATAAACTTGATGACGGGTTTGCCATTCAACACCCGTTTAACCGAACCCAGCGCCAGAACCAAGGGCTCCAAAAATTCCTTGCCAGCGCCCTTGGGAACCACAATCTCATCCCGGCGCTTGCCGTTGATCTGGATTGCCATGGTCACAGACTCTTCCACCAGCATGGCGGGGTCGGCTTTCGGCCAAGCTTGATCAACCACAGCGTTGCTGTTGCCCAAGGCCACCCAACACTCTTCAGCCAAGTGTGGCATCATCGGTGCAAACAATAGCACCAAAGTTTCAGCGGCTTCGCGCAATGCAGCGGTTGAGGCTTTCGATAGAGCAGCATTGAGCGCGTTAGACAATTCATAAATCCTGGCAATCGCCCGGTTAAACCGCAGGGCCATCAAGTCATCGGTAATCCAACCGATGACCTTGTGTGTGGCACGTCGCAAAACCAGATCGTCTTCGGCATTGCCAGTCTTGCCGGCCCGCTCGCTAACTTCATTGACCAAGCGCCAGATGCGTTGAACAAAGCGCCAAGATCCTTCAGCGCCAGCCGATGTCCATTCAATGTCGCGCTCTGGGGGAGTATCCGACAGCATGAACCAGCGGGCCGTATCAGCGCCGTAGGAATCAATAATCGTATCCGGATCAACGACATTGCGCTTTGACTTGGACATTTTCTCAACGCCACCAACGGTCAGGGGTTGGCCCGTCTCGCGGTGCATCCATGCACCATTGGTTTGTACGGCATCTGAGGGTAACACCCACTCGCCATCTTGTGACTTAAATGTTTCGTGAATAACCATGCCTTGGGTGAACAGCGACTTGAAAGGTTCATCCATCTGCAGATGACCCGTCGCCCCCATGGCCCGCGCAAAAAACCGCGAATAGAGCAGATGCAAAATCGCGTGTTCAACACCACCAATATATTGGTCCACACCCATCCAATATTTTGCCGCGGCTGCATCAACCGGTGTTGCCGCGTGGGGTGAACAGAATCGGGCGAAGTACCAGCTTGAATCGATGAATGTATCAAAGGTATCGGTTTCACGTTCAGCGGCGTTTCCGCAGCTGGGGCAGGGCACATGACGCCATGTCGGATGGTGCAACAGGGGATTGCCAGGTTTGTCAAATTTCACATCTTCAGGCAGCTCAATCGGCAAGTGCTGTTTCGGCACCGGCACGATGCCGCAGGACTTGCAATGCACCACGGGAATCGGACAACCCCAATAGCGCTGGCGTGAGACGCCCCAATCACGCAGTCGGAAATTAATCCTACGCGAACCCCGGAATGATTCTTCGAACCGCCGAGCCACTTCAGCCTTGGCGTCAGCCGTTGAAAGGCCGTTGAGGAAAGCTGAATTGACCAGCACCGCGTCATCGCCAGCACCGTCCACATAAGGCTCGCTCCCGACCACCACGTCGCCAACATGATCGCGTGGCGCAACGACCGGCAAAATAGGCAGGCCATATTTCCGGGCGAAGTCAAAATCCCGCTGGTCATGGGCAGGGCAACCAAAAATCGCGCCCTCGCCATAACCCATCAAAACAAAATTGGCAGCGTAAACCGGAATTCTGACATCAGATAGAAATGGATGGCGGGCAAAAATGCCCAAGGGCAGCCCACGCTTTTCTGCGCGCTCAATGTTCTCTTCGCTGGTGCCCAGTGCTGCAACTTCTTTCCGGAAATCCTGCAGTTCAAGATTGGTTGCTGCTGCCTGTTTGGCCAGCGGGTGATCAACCGACACGGCACAAAAGCTGGCTCCAAAAATCGTGTCGTGTCTGGTTGTGTAAACACTCAGGCCATCGGGCAGCGCATTGCCATCAGCATCTTCAAGATCAAAGCTGAACTTCATGCCCTCGGAACGGCCAATCCAGTTCTTCTGCATCAGCCGGACTTTTTCTGGCCAATTCGGCAACTCATCGAGCGCATTGAGCAGGTCTTGCGCATAGGTGGTGATCTTCAAAAACCACTGGGCCAATTCGCGCTTCTCGACCAGCGCACCCGAGCGCCAGCCCCTGCCGTCAATTACCTGTTCATTGGCCAAAACGGTCTGGTCGATGGGATCCCAGTTGACCTGTGAGACACGGCGCTCAACCAGTCCTGCCTGCAGGAAGTCGATGAACATCGCCTGCTCATGCTGGTAATAACTGGGATCACAGGTGGCAAACTCGCGTGACCAGTCAATCGCCAATCCCATGTTCTTGAGCTGCGCCCGCATGGTGGCGATGTTATCGTAGGTCCAGCCCTTGGGATGAACGCCGCGTTCGATGGCGGCATTTTCAGCCGGCATGCCAAAGGCATCCCAGCCCATGGGATGCAAAACATTAAAGCCACAAGCCCGCCTGAAGCGGGCAATCACATCACCCATCGTGTAGTTTCTGACATGGCCCATGTGAATGCGGCCCGAGGGATAGGGAAACATTTCCAGGACGTAATATTTTGGCCGCGCCGGATCGATCTCCGCCTCGAAACACTTGTTCTCGGTCCAATAGGCCTGCCACTTCGGCTCAGTAACACGGTGGTTGTAGCGTTCAGATGCCACGGTCGTTCCTAATCATTCATTCCAGTTACCGCAGGGGTTACCAGTCCTTGAATTAGCCTGCAAGCGCGGCCATAAGTCTGGCATGTCAGCAGAAATTCTCCTGGGTTATCAAGCCACGCAATCTGCCATCGCGGCTGCCTGTGTTGAGGTCGAAAGGCGGCCCGAAACAGTATCGCTTGTTGTCGTCAGCAAGACCCAAGAGACAGGCCGGATCGTGCCCCTGTTAGAGGCGGGACACCGGGTGTTTGGGGAAAACCGCGTTCAGGAGGCCGAGGAAAAATGGGTCCACCTCAAAAACCAATATCCAGACACGGAACTGCACCTGATTGGACCCCTACAAAGCAATAAGACCGGTGATGCCGTCGCCATCTTCGATGTCATCGAAACCGTTGACCGCGACAAACTCGCCGCTGCTTTGGCTGCCGAAATGAAGAAACAAAACCGCTGGCCAAAGCTTTTCGTCCAGGTCAACATCGGCAGGGAATGGCAAAAAGCCGGCGTTGATCCCGAGGATCTTCCGGACTTTCTGGATCGCTTGCGAAACAATCATGGCCTTCAGGTTGCAGGTCTGATGTGCATTCCACCGGTTAACGATTCGCCTGCGAAACATTTTTCCCGGCTTCGGCAGCTGGCTGATATTGCCGGACTGACACTGCTTTCGATGGGCATGAGCAGCGACTTTGCAGTCGCCATTGCCGAGGGTGCCACCCATGTCAGGGTCGGTAGTGCGATTTTCGGCGAACGGCCGAAAGGCGGCCCTGGGATGGCCAAATGACCAGACAAAACCCATTTCGGGTCATTCGCAAAAGTTTCTGCATCGTGGCGGCTGACACGGCCACACAACCCGCAGTATGGCCGACGCCCTGCCGGGTCAAATGAAGGAAAACTGCACTGCCTGCACCCCGGATGCGTGGCCGTTGGTTGTGATCCGTCGGGAACACCACGTCATAGGCCTCATCGTCACGCCACATGCTTTCATGGCCACGATCCAGCGGCAGCGTAACTGGGCGATTGTATTGTCCGGATGACGGATCGTCACACCAGCCATCTGACTTTCGCATCGGTTGTGCAACCACATCGCCCGCCAACCTCTGCAAACGGTCGGCCCGGAAGTAACCAGGCTCAACAACCCAGCAACCGATGGGCGATTTGCCATCGCCTTCCCGCTTCATATGGGTTCTGCCGTTTCGGCCAATGACACAAGAAAAAACCAGGTGGCCAACCTGCAACCTGGCCATGCTGGTTGTGTCGTTGATAGCGCGAATGTGAAGATATGTTAACATCTCTCTGATTCAGTTATGTTATGCCAAGCACAGGATGTTGCAATTCCGGAAATAACACCAGCCACATCTGAACCTGTTCAGGAGAAAACATGAGCGCCACAAAAAAACTTTTGCTGGTTGATGACGATGATATCTTGAGAACCACGCTGCAAGAGCAGTTTTCATTGCATGATGAATATGCTGTTTCGGAAGCGGCGACAGCCACGCTTGCCGTAAAATCCATGAAACAGGAAAGCGCCGATCTTGTCATCCTTGATGTCAACCTGCCGGATATGGATGGCCGTGAAGCCTGCAAATTGATGCGGCGCAATGGCTTCAAGGGTCCGATCATCATGCTGACGGCGCAAGGCACCGATGCCGACATGATCCTCGGACTTGATTCCGGTGCCAATGATTATGTGGTGAAACCCTTCCGCTTTGCTGTCCTGTTGGCCAGGGTGCGATCCCATCTGCGGCAACATGAACACAGTGAAGACGCGGTGTTCCGGATTGGCCCCTATAGTTTCAAGCCTGCATCAAAACTCCTGCTGCGTGACGACAACAAGAAAATCCGCCTGACCGAAAAAGAAACCGCCATCATCAAGTTTCTGTATCGGGCCGGAGAGCAAAGTGTTGGTCGTGATACGTTGTTGGCTGATGTCTGGGGATACAATGCCGGGGTTTCGACGCACACGCTGGAAACCCATATCTATCGCCTCAGGCAAAAGATTGAGCGAGATCCCACCCATGCTGAAATCCTTGTGACAGAGGGTGGCGGCTACAAACTTGTTCCCTAGTCAGCAATTGTTTCGGCCCTACTCTTGATTTGATGGGCCAAGTCCTGCCAAATGCAGACATGGATCTAAAAATCACCAGCTTTGGTCATGCCCCGGTCTTGCCGTCACTGCAAGGTCGTCGCCCATGAGCGCACGGGCTGATGCCGAATCACTGCGGCGAATACCGATTTTCAAGGACTGCGAATCAGTACCGCTTCAGGTCCTGGCCTTTGCATCGGAAAGACAAATTTTTCCAAAAGGCAGTCTGCTTGTTGAAGAGGGCAAGAGGGTGGATGCCGCTTATTTCCTTCTCGATGGCACGGCGCAAATCTTCCGCGCAGGCGAGGCAATCGGCAGGGCGGAGCCCGGTTCGCTTTTGGGCGAAACAGCCATGCTGGGAAATTCTCCCGCCACATTGACAGCCAGGGCCGAAAATGAAGTGAGATGTGCGCGCATTGACGCCCAACTTTTTCACCGGGTTGCCGATGAATATCCCGAATTTGGCCAATCAGTCTTGACCGCACTTTCGCAACGACTCAATGCATCCGTAAAAGAGCTGGAAGTCGTCCGTGCCCAACTCACCAGAGCCCGGAGTTTCTCGAGCCTCAAATCGTGAATCTGGCGATGACCGGCACGTGATCCGAAGGTTGCGTCCAGCCCCGGGTCTCGCGAACGACCTCAATGCCTGACAAAGCTGCGGAGAATTCTGGTGAAGCCCAGACATGGTCGAGGCGTCGTCCCTTGTTTGCCTGATTCCAGTCCTTGGCACGGTAGCTCCACCAGGTATAAAGCTTTTCAGTTGGCGGTATGACTTTGCGCATCAGGTCTTCCCATTGGCCAGTGGCACGAATCCTGTTCAGGGCCTCGACTTCAACCGGGGTATGACTTACGACTTTCACCAGATCCTTGTGGGACCAGACGTCATGCTCCAGCGGCGCAATGTTCAGATCGCCAACCACCACACATCCAAAACCCGGCACTTGCGCCTCCGTCCCTGACCAGGATTCCATTTCAGCTAAAAATTTCAACTTGTGGTCAAACTTTTCGTTGATAGTCGGGTCTGCTTCATCACCACCTGCGGGGATGTAGTAATTGTGGAGCACAAACTTGGCAGGGCTCTCAAATCTTGTTGCGATATGACGGCAATCATCCTTGCCACAAAATGATTTGCTGTGGCTGGCGACAAAAGGCAGGCGGGAAATGATGGCAACTCCGTGGTAACCCTTCTGGCCAAATTCAGCGATGTGGCCATAGCCCAGTGCCTTCAGGGGTCCGGCAGGAAATTGTCCCTGGGGGCATTTGGTTTCCTGAAGACATAAAACATCCGGCTGCTTTTCCATTAGAAAACGCACGACCGAATCGATTCGTAGCCGAACTGAATTGATATTCCAGGTTGCAATTGAAAGGCTCATGACAACGGCTTGCCATATTCCCCAAGTTGCATGCAAGCCCTGCCTGACTTTTCAACCGCTGCGAATTTGCATCACCCACAAGATTTCGGTTGAGTACTGCCAAAATTAACCTTGGCTTAACCCTGAGAAGGCGAACCTGTGCCTTCACAAAACAGGTCCTTCAACATTCATGGCTCTATTGGGGCACTATTGGCAATATTTTGATCAGCGCCAGGCAGGCCCACGCCTGTGCCGTAGCGTGCTGTTCAAAATACTTGCGCCCCTGCACGCCCGGCGAGTTCCGCCTGCGTTCGACACGCAAAATTGTTTCGACGATTTCTGGCAATCCCCGCAGCCCGAAAAACCGATGGGCGATTCGGTTCTGGCTCAACGGATGTACCGGGGCATATTCGAGTTTGCGGACGAAAAGGTTATTGCCACTCCGGCCCAATTGTTTCAGCAAGCCATGGGCGGACCAGATTGGACAACCGCCCTGCTCAGTTTCGACTGGCTTCAACACTTTGCCACACGCCCCAAAAAACTCGGTGCCTGCTATGCTGCCAGCTTGATGGAGGCCTGGAATGGCACTACTGCAAGACTCCAGGATATTGAACAGGAGTCAACCCGACTGTTGAACATGCAGAGCAGTCTCCCAGTCCTCGCGCAACACGTCGAACTGCCCATGCGCCAAATCCTGATGCAATCCCTGCGCATCCAGACTGAGCGACTGAAGCAGGTCAAGCCCGACAATATTGCGGAAGGGGCTCATCAGGCCTTGACGTTGGCCCGTGCTGCACTTGCCTTGCAGCATCCCGGTCAAAACCTGACTGCAGGCCTGATGCGGCTGGATGCAGCACTTGCCAAATCGAGCCATGCTGATGGTGGTCCGGTTTCCTCCGGCATTGCACAACATCTGCGGCTCCTGCAGAACCTGCGGCAACTTGAAAAAGTCTTGCAGCTGCGCGAAATGACCCTGAGTCCGGTATCGGCGCAGGCCCGTGACCGGATTGCGTCTTTTCTGGACATGTTCCAACGCAGTGACGGCAGTTTCGCCTTTAATCTTCAAAATTGCCAGCAAAATGGAACAGCACCGCTGCGGGCTTGCGACATACAGCGCGTGGCGGCCAAAAGCGGTACTGTCAGGCTTTGTCATGGCCGCAGCGTTCTGATTGCTGCAAATGGCGCTGGCTTTGCTGCACCCTGTGTTGATATCTCCGTCGGCAAGTCGCCGTTGCTTTCATTTGGCGCTCTGCAATTCTCTGGACATGTAACGGCAACACGGACCATCGAAGATGCCCAGGGTTCTGCTCTCGCAACCGGGCAACGACAAATTTTCATGGCGTCATCGGGCGATGACATTCGCATTCAGGAGGAGTTGGATGCGAACTCGTCCTCTGAACCACTCGCTCTCACCTTCCATCCCAACATCAAAATTTCACTGGCCCGCCATTCAGGCCGGGTCAGTCTCGCCATGCCTGATCGTACACACTGGCAACTTTCAATCAGGGGCGGTCACTTCGAACCTTGCAACAGCGACCATCAACTGCTGCTGATACCTGAACCCGGACATGGTGGAACGCTGAACTGGGCCATCAAACGCGTTGTCGAAGATCAATCAAGCAAACCCGCCAGATCGGCAAAAAATTCACCGTCGCCTCCCGAACTCCTGTTCTGAATTTCAGGTAAAAATTGAATTGGCAGAACAGGTTGAATCTCGGTATGGCACCGGGACTTCAAGTCCGCTGCCCCCATCATTCCGTGGCAATTCAAAGAGCGAGTTCAATGGTCCAAAAAATTTCCCGCGCCCTGATTTCAGTTTCTGACAAGACAGGCCTTGAAAAGCTTGTCCGGGGACTTGCCGGACATGGCGTGGAAATTGTTTCAACAGGCGGCACCGCTGCGATCATCAGGAGTTTTGGTCTCGATGTCCGTGATGTATCTGACATCACCGGGTTTCCTGAAATCATGGATGGGCGCGTCAAAACTTTGCATCCCCATGTACATGGCGGACTGCTGTCGATCCGCAACAATGCCGATCATGAGGCTGCGCGTCTCAAACACGGTATCGGATTGATTGATCTTCTGGTGGTCAATCTCTATCCCTTTGAGGACACCCGGGCAGGCGGTGGCAGCTACCAGGAAATTGTTGAAAACATCGACGTGGGCGGTCCGGCCATGATCAGGGCTGCCGCCAAGAACCACACCGACGTGACGGTGGTTGTCGATCCCGCTGACTATGGCAAGTTGCAAGCCGAGATGGATGCCCACGATGGAGCTACAAAACTGGCATTCCGCCGCGCCATGGCAGGAAAAGCCTTTGCCCGCACGGCAAGTTATGATGCAGCGATTGCCCGGTGGATGGAATCATTGACCGACAATCCGCTGCCAGAATTTCTGGTGGTGGGTGGTCGCAAGGTCCAAGGCCTGCGCTACGGCGAAAACCCGCATCAACAGGCTGCTGTTTACCGGACCGATGATGGCCGGGTTTCGGTGCTCGATGCCCAACAGGTCCAAGGCAAGGAATTGTCCTACAACAATATCAATGATGCTGATGCGGCCCTGGAGGCAGTGAGTGAGTTTGATCCAGCCGATCAGGCAGCCTGTGTCATCGTCAAGCATGCCAACCCCTGTGGCGTTGCCATCGCGCCGAATTTGCGCGAGGCCTATGACAAGGCGCTGGCTTGCGATCCAGTGAGCGCCTTTGGTGGCATTCTGGCCTTCAACCGCAAACTGGATGGCGCGACAGCCGAAGCGATTTCCCGGATTTTCACGGAAGTCATTTTGGCACCGGGTGCCGATAATGAGGCCTTGCGCATCCTTGCCCAAAAGAAAAATCTGCGCGTCCTCTTGTTGCCAAATATGCCGCATGCCAACCAAGGCAGCCAACAGGTCAAGACCATTGCCGGTGGCTTGCTGGCCCAGACGCGGGATGCCCAGACCCTTGACCCTGCCACACTGCGAGTCGTCACAAAACGGGCACCCAACGCAGTACAAATGCAAGACCTGCTGTTTGCCTGGAAAGTCGCCAAGCATGTCAAATCCAATGCCATTGTGTTCGCCAGCAATGGTGCCACGACAGGCATTGGGGCTGGCCAGATGTCGCGCATCGATTCCACCCGCATCGCCGTGTCAAAAAGTCTGGACGCCGCCAAGGCCATGGGATTGCCACAACCGCTTTGCCATGGCTCGGTCATGGCCTCGGATGCATTTTTTCCCTTTGCGGATGGCATTGAGGCCGCTGCCGAGGCGGGGGCCGTTGCCATCATCCAGCCCGGCGGTGCGTTACGTGATGACGACGTGATCAAGGCCGCAGATGCCCACAGCCTTGCCATGGTGTTTACCGGGATCCGGCATTTCAAGCATTAGGACGGGATGTTGACTGTTCGATTTTGACAGCTGTACCTGCTGCCGTAACCATCAGCATGGAACCATTGGCACCGACGGTTTCGTAATCAATATCCACACCAATCACTGCATTGGCGCCCAGCCTTGCGGCCTTGTCGGTCAATTCAGCAATGGCGGTTTGGCGGGCATCATTCAGGACTTTTTCATAGGAGCCAGCCCTGCCGCCGACGATGTCTCGGATGGAGGCGAAAAGATCCCGGAACAGGTTGGCGCCCAAAATCGCCTCGCCCGCCACCAGTCCCTTGTATTCAAGGATGCGGATGCCTTCAAGTGTGTTGGTTGTGGTTACAAGCATGGGGTCCTCCAATTGTTGCAGAACCAGTCTGGTGGGTTGCGCGCGATTCAGCAAGGGGACATGTCGAAGATTTGAGATAACCCACCAGTTGCGCGACAAGCCACTCTGGACGCAATCGATTTCCTGCGCCATGAAGGCAGCATGAACGCAGTCTTGCCCCACAACTTCAACCATTGGATTGCGGCACTTCCCGATGCTGCCCTGTTGGTTGACCGTGCCGGAACCATCCGTGCAGCCAATGTTTTTGCGCAAACAACATTGGCGGCCCCATTGGTGGGAAGCCCTTTGGCACTGTTCATCCGGTCTCCCAGCGTTTCAAAGGCGCTTGCCGAAGCGTTCGCCCAAGACAGGCCCTGTGAGGTCGAATACGACGAACACGCCAGGGTGTCGCGCACCATACTCGTGCATCTCGCCCAGCTGGCGGTGCCAGAGGGCGGCACTTTTGTCTTGCTGATCCTGCGTGATCGCACGCGGGAAGCGCAAATTGAAAAGATGCGCTCGGATTTTGTCGCCAATGCCAGCCATGAACTTCGCACGCCCCTGACAACTTTGTCCGGCTTCATTGAAACCATGCAGGGAGCCGCCAAACAGGATGAAAAGGCCCGGAACGAATTCCTGAAAGTCATGAAGGCACAGGCTGATCGCATGTCAGCGCTGATCGATGATCTCTTGTCTCTCAGCCGCATTGAAGTTGACGAACATGTCGAGCCCAAGGAACTGACGGATCTGGGGCTGGTGGTGCGCGGGGTTGAGTCACTCCTGCGCCCGCTGGCCAAGGAAGCGGGTTGTGAACTTCATGTAACTACGGCTGCGGGGATTTTCGTGCTTGGCGACACCAACCAGCTGGGGCAAGTCGCCCACAACCTGATTGAAAATGCCATCAAGTATTCCGGCAAAGGCAAAAAGGTGGATGTAGATGTCCGCTATCATAACAAAGATGTTACGCTGACCATCACCGACAATGGCCCTGGCATTGCGCCCCACCACATCCCGCGCCTGACGGAACGATTCTACCGCGTAAATGTGCAGGAAAGCCGCACCCGCGGCGGCACCGGGCTTGGGCTTGCGATCTGCAAACACATCATCAAACGCCATCGCGGCCGGTTGGACATTGCATCTGAAGTTGGCAGGGGCAGCCAGTTCATGGTTACGCTGCCACGGGTTGAATGATACTTCACATAGTCGACATCGATCCATCATGTAACTGTCACCAATCATGAATAGGACGAGGCTGTTCCCAACAAGGAGAGGCACCATGAAGTCCGTTTCAAGTCTCGCTATTCTGCTGACCGCCGCTACCGCTGGCATGGCCATCGCCAATGATTTTGGCGCAGAAGTCCAGATGCTGCTGATGTCAAAATCAAAACTTCTGATGGGTGTAAATTCGCCGCTCGAAAGCGCTGCACCCAAGAGTGTTGAAGAAGGCTTTCGCACCGCCGACCTGAAACCCGAAGCCACTATTCAGCTGGCAGGCGGTCTCAAGGGCGAGTTCGTGACGCGAGAGATCGCCGACAGCGCTGACATGATCGCATTCTACCCCCTCAACAAACCCACCCACATGATCGTTTGCATCGAAGGCGACCGTGAGGAACTCGAGGGCGGCAAGCTCAACCCCGGTGTGCAACGGGTTTCCATGGCTGATGGCAAAGTCGAGACCATTGTTCGCGGCACCAACTCATGTGATGGCATCCGCACCACGCCATGGAACACCATTCTTTTTACAGAAGAAGCCGACGATGGTGGCGCCTATGAACTTCTCGAACCCTTGAAAGCGACGGAAATCTCCATCACTGACCGTGCCATGGGCGAAACCACCGACACAGTCCAGGTGCGCAAGCATCCGGCCTTGCCAAACATGGCATGGGAAGGGCTGACCATTCTGCCAAGCGGCATCGTCTATGCCGGCGACGAACTGCGTCCCGGTACCAGCTATCCCAACACCGATGGTGGTGCCATATTCAAGTTTGTACCGTCAAAAACCATGACTGCCACAAGCATTTCATCATTGGACGAATCTCCGTTCAATGCCGGTGCCACCCATGCGTTGCAGGTGTCCTGCCAGCCGACCGCCCAGTTTGGCCAGGGTTGTGAAGTGGGTGATGCACGTTGGCTACTGGTTGATGCGGCTAAGGCCCGCGTCACGGCGGATGTCGCCGGTGCCACAGGCTATTACCGGCCGGAAGACCTGCATCAGGACATGACCTTCAAGGGCGAAGGCGTGAAATTCTGCTGGACCAACACCGGCAATGCCAAGATCGGCAATTACGGCGAAGTTCTCTGCGCGATCGACAAGGCACCTGAACTTGCGGACGGCAAGATGTCTACGCGGGTCTGGCGCTTCATTGTCGGCAATGCCGAAATGAACCAGCCTGACAATCTTGAAATCCATCCCAAGTCGGGTCTTGTCTATGTGATCGAAGACAATCCGAACGGTGACATTTGGTCTTGTTTGCCAGATGGGGCTGACCTTGACGAAATGTCTGACGGATGCTTGCGTGTCGCTTCAGTGACAGACAGCAGTGCTGAACCCACAGGTTTCATTTTCGCACCCGATGGCGAAACCGCCTACCTCAACATCCAGCACTCCAATGACAAGGCCATGGCCAAGATTGACGGCTATGGTACGGATGACATGATCAAGATCACGGGCTTTGGTCCAGTGGAGTTTGCCCAGCGCTGATTTCCTACCTTGCCTGCTTGCGAGGGCATGCGCCACGTCGGGCACAACAGTCGTCCTGCCCTCAACAATCCTCCCCCTCCGACCTTGTGTCGGAGGGGTTTGTTTTTAAATCAACAACTTATATCGTCATAAAACTGTGATCTTGCCGTCGCAAAAGTGCAATGTGACAAACCTAAAAGCGCCCTCGTTGCTACAAACAGGAGATACCGTCGCATGAAAAAATTCATTCTTACCGCCAGCCTTTTGGCCCCATGTCTTATTGGATTGGCTGCAAGCCCCGCATTCGCTGGTCGCGACCAGATCAGGATTGTCGGCTCTTCGACCGTTTACCCGTTCACCACGGCCGTTGCCGAAGCTTTCGGCAAGACCTCTGGCAAAACACCCGTCGTTGAATCAACTGGCACTGGCGGCGGCATGAAGTTGTTCTGTGCTGGTGTGGGCGAAGCCCATCCGGATTTCACCAATGCCTCGCGCCAGATCAAGAAGAGCGAATTCGAGGACTGCGCCAAAAACGGCGTGACTGAAATCATCGAGATCAAGGTTGGCTTTGACGGCCTTTCACTCGCCCAGTCCAAAGACGCGAAGGGTTTTGCGCTCACGAAGCAGCAAATTTTTGCGGCCCTGGCCAAGGAAATTCCCGACAAGGACGGCAAGCTTGTCGCCAATCCGAACAAGCTGTGGAGTGATATCGATGCTTCACTTCCAGTTACCAAGATCGAAGTGCTTGGCCCACCGCCAACATCGGGCACCCGTGACAGCTTTATGGAACTGGTGATGGAAAAGGGTGCCGAAAAGTATGATTCACTTGCCGCTCTCAAGAAAGCCGATGCCAAGGCTTTTGAGAAAGTGTGGAAGGCCATGCGCGAAGACGGGGCCTTTGTTGAAGCAGGCGAGAACGACAACTTGATTGTCCAGAAGCTGCAGGCCAATCCCGATGCCGTCGGCATCTTCGGCTTCTCCTTCCTCGAGCAGAATGTGGGCACCGTGAAGGATATCGCCGTTGATGGTGTAAAAGCCACTTACGAAGCCATCGCCGACGGTTCCTACAAGGTTGCCCGTCCACTCTACATCTACGCAAAGAAACAGCATGTTGGCGTCATTCCCGGCATGCAGGAATTCATCGCCGAATATGTCTCTGCCAAGGCGATCGGCGAGGATGGCTACCTGGCCGACAAGGGACTGGTGACTCTTCCAGGCGATGCCGCTGAAAAAGCCCGCGCCGAAGCCACCGACCTCAAGCTTCTTTCGGTTGATGGTCTGAAGTAACAAGCATGTCGGACGTGGGCACAATTCCAACAGCCGAAGGCGTGCCGTCACGCCTGACGCGCACACGTCCGACTTCCCGTCACTGGCGGGAAGCCGTGGTCAGGGTTCTGCTGGTTGCCAGTGCAGCTGTGGCTGTGCTGACAACAGTTGGCATCTTTGCCTCGGTGATATTTGAAAGCCTGGTTTTCTTCCGCGAGGTCAACCCACTCTCGTTTCTGTTCGGCACCCATTGGGCCCCGACCAGTGAACCACCGAGCTTTGGTTTTCTGCCCTTGCTCGCGGGAACACTTCTCATCACGCTGATTGCACTGGTCGTTGCAACGCCGCTGGGGCTGCTGTCGGCCATCTACATGTCCGAATATGCCAGCCGCCGCGTGCGCAATGTGGCAAAGCCACTGCTTGAAATGTTGGCTGGCATTCCAACTGTTGTGCTCGGTTTTTTTGCAGCGCTCACTGTAGCCCCTTTGATCCGCAACACTGGTGAGTCGCTTGGCCTCGATGTGGCTTCCGAGTCGGCACTTGCTGCCGGCCTTGTCATGGGCATGATGATCGTGCCGCTGATTTCTTCACTGTCCGACGATATCATCAATGCCGTGCCACAATCGTTGCGTGATGGCTCCTACGCCATGGGGGCGACGAAATCCGAAACCATCAAGCGCGTCGTACTTCCCGCCGCACTGGCAGGGATTGTTTCCGCTGTCATGCTGGCAATTTCACGGGCGGTTGGCGAAACCATGATCGTGGTTATGGCTGCCGGTCTTTCCGCCAATTTCTCCTTCAATCCGCTTGAAGCGGTCTCGACCATCACCGTGCAAATCGCAACATTGCTGGTGGGAGACCAGGAATTCGACTCGGCCAAAACCCTGTCGGCCTTTGCCTTGGGCCTTGTGCTATTCTTCTTCACGCTGGCCCTCAATTATATCGCACTGCGCACCGTGCAGAAATACAGGCAACAGTATGACTGATACGACTTACAAGCAGCGCCTTGCCAAACGCTACGCGGCAGAATCGCGTTTCAAGGCCTATGGCGCGATCGCCCTGATTTTAACATCTGCTTTTTTGCTTTATCTGCTCGTGGATATTGCACGAAAGGGTTGGCCGGCCTTTTTCGAACACCGGGCCACCATTGATGTGACACTCGATGCCGCCCAGATCGATGTGGCCAATCCGGGTGCTGCCGATTATTCCGGCATGGTGAAAGAATCCTGGCGCGCCCAGTTTCCGGATTTTACGTCGCGCGGTGACAAGAAGAAGTTGAACCTGCTCCTGTCGCAAGCGGCCAGCGATGACTTGCGCCAGCAAGTGATTGCCAATCCCGCCCTGATTGGCCAGACCGTAAAAACCGAAGTGCTGCTTTCCGATGAAGCTGATCTCTACCTCAAGGGGCAATCGCAGGAAGCAGACAAGGCTGTACTTGAAAAAGTCATGGCTATGGTGCCGGTTGAAAGGCATGTGTCGTGGCGCCTGCTCACCAATGGCGACTCGCGTGAGCCTGAGCTGGCAGGTCTGCGGGGTGCCATTATGGGATCGCTGTTCACCGTGCTAGTGGCCCTGTTGCTGGGCCTGCCCATCGGTGTTGCAGCCGCTGTCTATCTCGAGCAGTTTGCGCCAAAAAACCGCTGGACGGATTTTCTGGAAGTCAACATCAACAACCTCGCCGCGGTGCCGTCGATCATTTTTGGCCTCTTTGGCCTTGCCATGTTTCTCAATCTCTTTGGCATGCCGCGCTCTGCCCCGGTGGTGGGCGGACTTGTGCTGGCACTGCTGGTCTTGCCGACCATCATCATCGCATCGCGTGCGGCCCTGAAAGCCGTGCCGCCTTCCATCAAGGAAGCCGCACTGGGTGTTGGTGCTTCTGACCAGCAAGCGGTTTTTCATCATGTGTTGCCGCTGGCCTTGCCTGGCGTCCTCACGGGAGCCATCCTCGGCTTGGCACGCGCGTTTGGAGAAACCGCGCCCCTGCTGATGATCGGCATGGTGGCCTTTATCGCGGATGTACCGAAAGGGTTCACGGATGCCGCAACTGTTTTGCCCGTGCAAATCTATTTGTGGTCTGACCTGCCGGAACTGACTTTCCAATCGAAGACGGCCGCTGCCATCATGGTGCTGATCGCCATTCTCTTCTCACTCAACGCGGTTGCCATATATCTTCGTAAAAAATTCGAACGCCGTTGGTAAAAGGGCAGGAAAAAGACAAGTCATGGACAAGCAAGTTTCAGCACTCATCACACCATCCGCACCACGCATCATGGCAGAACGCCAGCCTCGCATCGCGGCGCGTAACGTCAACATCTATTATGACGAGAAGCGCGCCATCAACAACCTGTCGATTGACATACCTGACAAGGCTGTTTCAGCTTTCATCGGTCCTTCGGGCTGCGGCAAGTCGACCTTCCTGCGCGCCGTCAACCGGATGAATGACACAATCCCGTCGTGTCGCATGACGGGCGAAGTGCGGCTTGATGGCAAGAACATCTATGACCGGGATGTCGATGTGGTGGAATTGCGTTCCCACGTCGGCATGGTGTTCCAGAAACCCAATCCGTTTCCAAAATCAATCTATGAAAACGTCGCCTATGGTCCGCGCATCCACGGGCTGGCCAAGGACAAGGCAGCGCTCGATGAGATCGTTGAGAATGCCCTCAAGAAGGCTGGACTGTTTGAGGAAGTGAAGGACCGCATGACCCATTCCGGCACCAGTCTTTCCGGTGGCCAGCAGCAGCGCCTGTGCATTGCCCGCGCCATTGCTGTCAATCCTGAGGTCATCCTGATGGATGAACCCTGTTCGGCACTTGATCCCATCGCCACGGCCCGCATCGAAGAGCTGATCGACGAATTGCGCCAGAATTTCTGTATCATCATCGTCACCCACTCCATGCAGCAGGCGGCACGTGTGTCGCAGCTCACGGCCTTCTTCCATCTCGGCACATTGGTGGAATACGGTGACACTGATGAAATGTTCACCAGCCCACAGGACAAGCGCACGCAGGATTACATCACCGGGCGCTTTGGATAGGATCACAGGAAAATGTCAGACCACATTGCAAAAGCCTATGACAACGACATCTCGGCGTTGAAAACCCAGCTCGCCGAAATGGGTGGTATTGCAGAGGAACAGTTGGCCAGTGCCATTCAGGCCCTGATCCGCAGGGATACGGCCTTGGCCGACAAGGTGATTCGTGGCGACGAACTGCTCGATGAGCTTGAACGCCGCATCGAGGAGAAAGCCATTCTGACCATCGCCAAGCGCCAACCCATGGCCCAGGACCTGCGCGAAATCATCGTGGCAATCCGTGTGTCATCGGACATTGAGCGCATCGGTGATCTTGCCAAGAACACCGCAAAGCGCACCCACGCCATTTCAGAAGCCTTGCCGCGCAACTTGTCTTCGGGCCTGACGCGCATGGGGCAGATGGCACAAACGCAACTCAATCAAGTGCTGAATGCCTATGCCAAGCGTGATGACGAGATGGGCCTTGCGGTTTGGCGGGCGGATGAAGACCTCGATGCCCTCTACAATTCCATCTTCCGCGAGCTTCTCACCTACATGATGGAAGACCCGCGCAAGATCGGTGAATGTACACATCTTTTGTTTGGGGCCAAAAATCTTGAACGGATTGGTGACCACACCACCAACATTGCCGAAAACATCCACTTCCTGATTCACGGCAAAGCCATCGTTGAAACACGGCCGAAGAAGGACGTGACGGCGATGATGCGACCATCGGAAGACTAAGATGACGGCATCGATCCTGGTCATTGAAGACGAAGAGCCGATCCAGATGTTGTTGCGTTACAACCTGGAGGCCGAGGGCCACCGGGTGCGCGTTTCGGCCGATGGCGAAGACACCATGATGTTGATCGGCGACGAGCGTCCTGATCTGATCCTGCTCGACTGGATGCTTTCCGGCATTTCCGGCATCGAAGTGTGCAGACTGGTTCGGGCACGTGCCGAGACAAGGGACATTCCCATCATCATGTTGACGGCGCGCAGCGAAGAGGCAGAACGGGTGCGTGGTCTTGCAACCGGTGCTGATGATTATCTGATCAAACCATTTTCGGTTCCGGAACTGCTTGCCCGCATCAAGTCAATTTTGCGAAGGCTCAATCCTGACGCGGTGGCCGAGGAACTCAAGGCGGGTGACCTGCTGCTCAACCGCGCGACGAAACGGGTGATGCGAGCCAACCGGGACGTCAACTTGTCGCCAACCGAATTCCGGCTGCTCGAACATCTGATGCGCAACCAGGGCCGGGTCTACTCGCGCTCCCAGCTGCTTGATACGGTCTGGGGCCGGGATGCGGAAGTTGATGAACGCACCGTCGATGTGCATGTCGGACGTTTGCGCAAAATGCTTAATCGTGGCAAGGACATTGATCCGATCCGCACCGTGCGTACCGGCGGCTACGCCTTCAACGAACGATTCGGGTCGTGAAACACACGTAATAGGAAATTGGAGCGGGCGAAGGGATTCGAACCCTCGACCCCGACCTTGGCAAGGTTATTTTGCATGGATGCCATCACTATCCGAGTCTTCGCCATGTCGCGATAAATATCTGATAAATTACATATTTATGTACCCTGACCATCGCTCTCATATCCGACTTCTCTCTGATTTGCCATTCCGATTGCTTACAAGTTGCTTACATTCTTGTGAAGATATGTTAATGTAAGCAAGTATGGAACAGCCTGAGAGCCACTAGTAATGGGAAAGCTTACAAAACGCGCTGTCGACGCGCACCTTCCGCCAGAAAGTGGGCAGACTTTTTTGTGGGATGGCGAGGTACGAGGCTTTGGCTTGCGCGTTGTGCCTTCGGGTCTGAAAACCTTCATCGTTCAATATCGCAATCTTGAAGGCCGCACCCGTCGAATGATGATCGGCCGATATGGAATTATGACGGTTGAACAAGCGCGCGATAGAGCCAAAGTCACGTTAGGTGCAGTAGCCGGTGGTTCAGATCCTGCTGAGGCGAGTGCCAGTTTGCGCGAAGCGATCACGGTCAGTGAGGTGTGCGACTGGTATCTTGACGCAGCTGAGGCGGGCCGCATTCTTGGGCGTCGCCATCGTCCGATAAAGACTTCCACTTTAACTCAAGATCGAAGCCGTATTGAAACTCACATCAAGCCACTGCTTGGCCGCAGACAAGTGCGTGCACTCAAGCTCCGCGACATTGAAGCTATGCAGTCGGATATCGCGGATGGAAAAACCGCGAAGCCGCGTGGTATTGGCCGCGGCGGAGAGACCACGGGTGGCGCCGGCGTCGCAGCGCGAGCCGTTTCGACACTCCATAGTCTTTTTGCACACGCCGTGCGGCTCGATGTTATCTCCTCCAATCCAGCTGTCGGTGTCCGCAAACGCTCCGGAAAAAAGAAGGAGCGCCGACTGAGTGTTGACGAAATCAAATTGCTCGGCGAGGCAGTGCGAATCGCTGAAAGGAATGGCGAGCATCCGGTTGCAGTAGCCGGAGTTCAATTCCTACTGCTGACGGGCTTCCGAATCTCGGAAGCTCAAGGCTTGAGGTGGGACTGGCTAAATGCGGACAGGGGCTATGTTCATTTCCCTGATACAAAAAGCGATGGCCAAGTGCGCGCAATCGGGCCGACGGCTGCGAAACTCGCAGCCAGCCAAGCGGCGCGCAAGAATTGTCCTTTTGTCTTTCCATCGGATGTCGGTGACGGCCACTTTACTGCAACGAAAAGCTGCCTTGCTCGACTGTGTGTCAGAGCCAACATCCAAGGTGTCACCCCTCACACGCTGCGGCACACCTTTGGCAGCGTGGCTGGCGACTTGGGATTTTCAGAGCTGACAATTGCAGCGCTTCTTGGCCACGCCGCCAGGAGCGTCACTCAGGGATATGTCCATATTGACGAAGCGCTTAAACTAGCAGCGACGCGGACATGCGAGGAAATCGCCTCTTTCCTCGGCATTCACGTTTTGAAGGAAGAGCCGACCAATGAAAGCGAGTGTCCTGAGCGAGTACCCCATTAACAGCAGTGGCCAGTGCCACTAATACTGCTCTCCGAAGGCAGAGGTCGGGAATTCGAATTTCTCCGGGTGCGCCAAATTCTCAATAAATCCAGTGGTTTAACGCCGCTGGATTTATTTGTTTCTGCGACGGTATCGCTGACGGAAGCAGGACGGAAGCAGGTGATCGGAAGTTTGGTCGCTGATTTGAAGAATTTGTGATTTGGCGCTATCATCCCCATTTCGGTGATATGCGCGTCCAGCCAAAATGAGATTGAAGAAAAATGACAATTGCCCCCCATAGGTTTAACGAAATTTTCAAGGCGTCAAAGAGCGAAACGCCTTTGCACAACCAGATTTTACTTGACCTTGGCAATGCAGTCTTGGTTCCAACAATCGGCAGTATAGTGCCGAACTGGCTGCTTTTGGTACCCAAAGCCGACGCACTTAATTTTCGCAGTTGGGGAGTGGCCCAATCGAAAAACGTGATGGACCTCATTTTATCAGCTTCAAGGCTATTGGGGATCGAAGACGACAAAGTTTTGTGGTTCGAACATGGTGCGACTAACGCTGGAAGTTCCGTTGGTTGCGGCGTTGATTATGCGCACTTGCATCTCTTAATCGAACCAAACTTCACGCTTGGCGATTTTCATGCGGTATCGAACCAAATATCTGGGCAGGATTGGACGCGGGTCAGTCGTAGCAGTGTGTATGGTCAGCCGATACCAACAAACAATTATTATGCCTTTGGTCAGGGCCAATCTGCATTTGTAGGTAACTTTAGCCATTCCCTTGGCAGTCAATTCTTCAGGCGAGTGGTCGCATATCTTGCCGAAAGAGAACAAGAATGGGATTATAAACTGTTTCCCTTCAATGAGAACATAGCATCGACTGCGGAAAACATTAAGGTGTCGCAAAAAGTTGCCGCTTGATGGAAAAGGCACAAGAACAAGATGGCAATACTTCCACAGACCCTGAGGCCGGTACTGCTGATGGACGCAAACCATGGGAGTGGCGTACACGATTTCCTGCGGAGGCTTGGAAACAGATTTGGCTTGAAGCAGCTTACCTAGTTTTTTGCCTAGCTGTTTTCGGTCTCACCTCCGTGCTTTCGGCGGCCTATGTGCCGGAGCAGTTTACATACAATTTCAACTGCGCCCCTGACATTGGCAGTCCGACCAAGCAAGTTTGTAGTCAGTTCTCCTTCACAAAGACTTGGCTCGCTTGCTATTTTGCAGGTGGTCTTGGCGGAACCGTGTTGACCATCAAATGGCTAATTCATTCTGTCGGCACAGGGAAGTGGCACCAAGATAGGGTGTTCTGGCGGTTATTCGTGCCTTGGATCGGCGGTGTCTACTCTGTCATCATTCACGGCCTAGCAAATAGCGGACTTATTGGCGGCCAAACTAGCGATGGTTCGACAGCCTTAGTCACGGTTGTCTCAATTTCTTTCCTCGTGGGCTACTTCTCTGATGGTGTGAGCGGATTGTTAACAAATGTGGCCAACGCGGTCTTCGGGACTGTCATAGAGAAAAAATGAAGTCAGATGTTTTACAGTCACATGAACAAAACCCTATATCGTGGTCCGAGGCTGAGGCACTCATCCCATTCTACGGACCCAAAGGCTCTCGGTTGCTTTGCATACCTCGCAAGTGGACGCCACCATTCACTCTCTGGCCTGAGCGCCATGTAACAGAACTCAATGGCAACCCTTCCGATGAAGTTGTCGCTCGGGCGATGGCTTCGATTGAAAGCGTCTTGAGAATTTCCAAGCAGGTCATTTTGCGTTCGAGCGTAATTGGTGAAACAATTTGGGACAGAGGTACATACGAGAGCATTAAACTTGCTGGTGATCAATCACCCATAACTTGGTTGAAAATTCATGAGGCGCTCAAGAAAATCGTCCATTCCACAGCAGGCCGAAAGACTGCGGTAATTGTACAAGTCTATCTTGAACCTTCAGAGTTTGGTGAGTTTGGCAACATACTCCGGGTATCGAAGACGCGTGATCAATGGGAGTTGTCAACACGGACTTCAAATTCGACTTATCAAACTGATAGAGTGAACACACAAAGAGATAGCGCCCCACTCACAAGCAGCCCCCTCGCAGCACGAAGTGGCGTCTCCCGGGAGCGTTTTTTTGGACCTATTGGCGCTTGGATCAACAACAATTTGGTGCGCGGCAGCGCGACACGCGTAAATTGCGAATGGATACTTAGCGACAAAAACTTTTGGCTGGTTCAACTCGATGGCGAAGACGAAGACTTCGTAGGTATCAATCCGCACCAACTTCCAATTGAGGCGTGGCCAGTCGAACTGGACGTCAAGACTGATTTGATCGTTGTACCGTCAGCATCTGATATTCAGAAATGGGACAAGCTGCTGGTCCTCGACGAACTCTCAGACACAATCGCACAACACACACCTCGCCTGTATTTGCTGCACTGTAAAACAGTGTTTGAAAATAGGGACAACAGTCAATTCTACGCCAGATTGGAGGCGGAGTTCACAAAGTTGTTCGGCAAGAGCATCATGATCCGAACAAGTGGGCCAACCGGGAGAGAAAAACAAACAAATCTTCCTCGAACCGAATGTCTTACCCCCTCTGCTGCGCTGGCTTGGTGTGTAAAAACAGTTTCCGAACTTTGTGCGGCAGGTGGAGCAATCGACAATCTCGCATTCGTGGTTCATAGGTTCATTGCATCGCGGGCCAGCGCATGGGTACGGGTCGATCCTAAAAATCCAGTCGCTGAAATACATGGGACCTGGGGATTGCCAGATGCACTACAATTTTGTGCCTACGACAATTGGGAAGTTCACACAGGTCGGCAGGACATCACGGAATACCCAGATTATAAGTCTCACATACTGCTCGCGTCAGAGGACGGAAAGTGGCGTTATGAGCGAGTGCGCAATGACATCGCACGGCACCAGAGCCTCACAAAAAAGAACATACTCGAAATTGCGACCAGAAGCGCAAGTATTGCCGCTCGTCTAGGTCGCCCTATGCACATCATGTGGTTCGTATCTTGCGCTGAGCCTGATGGTCAGGAAGCAAACATTCCATGGTATTGGACAGAAGCACACAAGACTGACGATCACGCGGGCAGGCTGAGACCACGACTATTCAAGGTAACGGGATATGCTGATCTGGATCAGATTTCGTCTTTGCGATCCAGATATTCTAATCTCGCCATTGACTTGCAACCAAAATCAATTGACCTGTTCAGGGACAATGACTTCCTAAAGGCGGTATCAGACAAAGCCATTCCTGACGCAATTCCCGTTTATCTAAAAGGCTCGAGCCTATGTCATGCCTATTATCAGCTTCAGAAGAATGGATGCGTAGTTATTCCAGCTGGAGACAAAGATCATCTGAGAGTGCGAAAGCACGTCCAATTCGGGAAGCTAGTAAGAGACGGTGTCCCTGAAAAAATTGCTGCCAACAAGGAACACGCATCAACTATCAACGTGCCTGCTTCTGTAAAATTGCCATTTCTTATTGGCAAGTTCCTAGAAGAACTTCTTGAAGTCCGCGAGGCTGAAACACCGGAAGACAAGAAATCAGAATTAGCGGACGTCTTCGAAGTTTTGCGCGGCCTTGTTGCAACCTCAGAAGTTGAATTGTCTGAGATAGTTGAAATTGCGGAACGCAAAAAAGCAAAACTGGGGGGCTTCGATGCAGGAGCGATACTGCTCGAAACCAGTATGCCAACAGCGCAAAATGGTGACACTGTTCTGATCCCCGCAGATACTGAACTGGCTCAAATTAGGCAGATCGACAACGAAACATTTGAACTACCTTTTTCATACCTTGGTTTTTCTCAGGTTGGGGCGCCAAAAACCTTGCGATTTGAAAACGCGGGAGTTGAACTTGTACTGACGCTCAACAAAGATCACATCAGGATTTCTGTTCATCAATTTCCAATTCAAATGAAGTTGGATTTTTAGCAAAGGCTCACCTGCCAATTTGACGACTTGATGTTGTTGCATCCCACTCCGGCCAAATACAAATTCATTCAAAAAGTGAACGGGATATTGTTTTATGGCGACGCAACAATAAAACAAAAAACAGTCAATGTCAGTGCGCAACAATTTCGGTCTTCAATGGCAGCAAATTAAGCATTTGCCTGATCTCTCGCCATTGTGGCAACGCATGGTCTAGTAATGAGAAGAACTCCGACGTGTGCAGCCTGACGCGCAGGTGGGCCAACTCGTGCAGGATGACGTAATCCAAACACTCGACAGGTTTCTTGGCCAAATCGGTGTTCAATCGAATGTTGCCTGAGTGTGGATTGCAACTTCCCCACTTCGTTTTCATGCGTTGGACATATAAGGCTGATGCTTTCACTCCAAGATGGGCTTGCCACTTTTCCAGCGATGGCATTGCATGTTCCCGAAGTTGGTCACGATACCACCCCTCAAGCAATCGTTCCCGACTTGCCACATCTGTATTGGGTCGAACCTGCATTGTGAGTGTGCGATGTTTGAGCGAAACGACTGGCGGCAGATCGCGCTCAACAAGTTTGAGCATCACACGTTCACCCCACACGAAATGGCTCTCGCGGTCGATATACTCGCGGGGTGGTTCACGCTCCTGCATGATGACTTTGCGCTGGTGCCGCCTAATCCATGCCAAACGGGTAATGGCAAAGGCCCGAATGGCTTCAAGGCTTGTGCGTGAAGGTGCTGCGATGCGAACCCGTCCGGTTGGCGGATACACACTCAAGTGCAGGTTTTTGATGTCCTTGCGAATGACATCAACCGACACACCACCAATTTCGAGTTCTGTAAGCATCAGTATTCTCTCTGATGATAGACAATGTTAAAAATGCGTTCGGTTTCCGCTTCATCATTCACGATTTTGTAGATCGCCGCTTTGACCATTTGCTCGCGGGCATGAACCCCACGCCAACCTGCTTGACGAACGCTTTTGATGGCTTCGTCAATCTTCACGGTCAACTCAGCGTCTTTTGCAAGATTGTTGTAAAGGGCGCGTTGGCCGTCGGTCTTGATTGATGATGGACGTTCGCCATCTTGCCCAGCTTGTGCAGTCGCAATGAGTTCAGCAATTCGTTTCAGGTATTCTTCATACTCAATGGCTTTAGATTTGCGTGCGGCAATGATCTCGTCCAGCAGCGCCGACATCTTATCGTAGAATGCAGGGTCGGCCACGCGCTCTTTGGTGATCTTTGAGCGGACGTTGTTTTCAATGGTTTCGGCAACGGCTTCCTTGTTGCCTTTCAGGCCCTCCGGTAATGTTCCAATGGCATCCTTGACGCCCAGCACAGCGATGATGTCGAGTAAGGACATATCATCGAAGGGTGAAATCTTACGCGGTTCTTTCGCTTCGATGTAGGTGTCGATCAAGTGTCGCATGTCGGCTTCGTAAGCCTTCAAATCAAGCGTCTCGCCGCTGGCGTTTTTGATGATGTCACGAAGGCGACAATAGTCGGCAAGCTGTTTTTTAATGCCATCGACTTGATCGGCATCATAGCCCGCCATATCCATGTCGTCGGCGATGTTGGCGAATGAGCGCACCAATGCAGCTGTGGCTTTGTAAAGCGTGGCTCGTAATGCCTCCCTCTCCGCCAGATCACTTTCGATCTCGGTGTTGCCGCAGAAGTGGCGGCGGAAGGTTTCGTCATCGCGTGGCGGTGGAACAGGTTCGCAGATGAGGTGCATCGCCTCAAGCGCCTCATCCAACCGCGCTTTGCCCTTGGTCAATCGTTGTTGCAGCAGGATGTCGGGGTCAACCCCATCTACTTCGTGGTCCAACTCTGACGAATAGACGTTGATCGCTCCCTGCACCTTTTTGAACAAGTCCATATAGTCCACAATGTAACCAAATTGCTTGTCATCACCGTCCAGCCGGTTGGTGCGGCAGATGGCTTGGAAAAGTCCATGGTCCTGCATTTTCTTGTCGATGTAGAGATAGGTGCAGCTTGGTGCGTCAAAGCCTGTCAGCAGCTTGTCCACCACGATCAGCAGCTTCATTTGCGCTGGTTCTTTTTTAAATTGCTGCTTGGCCCGTGCTTCATAAACGTCAGTAGGGTTCATCCCCGGTTGATTGGGAACGTTGGCTAAAATGTCCTGATAGAGATGATAGATGAATTGTTTGTCGGTCTCAGTAGCCGCTCCAATGTCATCCAAGGTTACATCGGTTGCATTGGGATTATAGGACGTGATGACAGCGCAATGGTCCTTGAAACCCGTCTCGCCACGTTGGAACAGAGAAAAGTACTTGCAGGCTTCATAGATGGAGCGGACGACGAGCATCGCCGTGCCTCGCCCGTCATTCAATCGCTGCTTTGTGCTGAAGTCGTAAACTATGTCATTGACGATGCGGCCCATGCGAGAGCGTGAACTCAACAGCTTTTGCAGCGTCCCCCAATGCTTTCGCAGTTCATCCTTCTTCCAGTCATTCAGACCTTTGGTCTTGGCTTCAAACCATTCGTCAATCTTGGCCTCGTTGCCAAGTTCTTGGTCAACATCCCGCGCCTCATACACAAGATCGAGCACAACCTTGTCTTCCACAGCTTCGCTGTATTTGTAGGTGTGGATATAGCTGCCGAACACTTCTAGGCTGGTCTGCTTGTCCTTTTTCAACAGCGGCGTTCCGGTGAAGCCGATGAACACCGCCCCCGGCATCATGGCTTGCATGATGCGGTTCAACCTGCCGCTCTGGGTGCGATGACATTCATCAACGAACACAAACAACTCTCCAACGGGGCGCTGGGGGTTGGCTTCCAGTTCCCGAATGAAGCGGTCGAAATTCTCCACATCCTTGCGTCCGAACTTCTGCACCAAGGAGCAGATCAAACGCGGCGTCGGCGCACCGGACAACAGCGCCATAAGATCAGCCCCGCTTTTGGTGCGGCGCATGGGTTGCCCAGTGGCGGCGAAATTGTTTTCAATCTGGCTATCCAATTCATCGCGGTCAGTGACCACAATCACGCGGGCATGGGGATTGTTTTCCAATATCCAGCGGGCCAGCAGCACCATGACAATGCTTTTGCCAGAGCCCTGCGTGTGCCAGATAATGCCGCCTTCGCGCTTTTTGATGCGCTCCTGTGCGGCCTTGATGCCGAAGTATTGGTGAACGCGGGGTAGTTTTTTCTGACCTGCATCAAACAGCACAAAGTCTTTGATGAGTTCGAGCAAGCGGTGCTTGTCGCACGTCTTGAGCAGATACTTGTCCAGCTTGGTGTCAGTATCGTCGGTCTCATCTTCCTTCCATTTCAGGTAATACTTGGCCTCGGTACCAACGGTGCCATAATGCAGCCCTTGGCTGTCATTGCCAGCAAAACAGAATTGCACCGTGGAGAAGAAACCCTCGTTGAACTCCTTGCGCTGGTTTGAACACAACTGCCCGATGCCGTCGCCCACCTCCACGCTGCCGCGCTTCAATTCCAACACGCCGATGGCGATGCCATTCACATAGAGCACAATGTCGGGGCGGCGAGTGTTGCCACCGAACAGGGTCACTTCCTCGGCAATAGCAAAGTCATTGCGCTCTGGATTTTCCCAGTCGATCAGGTGAACCGTTTCATGGACGGCTCTGCCTTCGGTGCGGGCGGAAACGCCATAGCGCAGACGCTCATGCACGGCCATGTTGTTTTGGTAGAGGGTGCCACTGGGATTGGTGGCATCACGGCGAAGATGCTCCAATGCGGTGGCGGCTTGGGCATCATCAAAGCCTCGCGATTTCAGGTTGGCTGTAAACAAGTCTTCTTCGATATTGCTGTTGGCCCGTTCCGACCAGTCACCGAGATAGCGCCAGCCCAAACGCTTTTGGAACAGGCTGATAACCCGATTTTGTGTTGCGCGTTCAGGTGCCCCGATCATGCCTTCACCAATTTGAAACGGATTTCATAGCGATAGAACGCCACATTTGGCACGGCGGCAAGCGCCCAGCGGAGTTTCTTGTCATCCGACAAAGCAATGATTGCCCCTTCCACGGTCTGGTCGGGTTCGGCGATTTCACTTTTGACATAACCCATATAGCGCAGGATTTGGCCAACCACGACATCGCTGGCGCGACCCCGTTTCAACTCCACCACAAGCAGGCGCTTGCGGTCATTCGAGATTGCCAGAATATCAATGGGCCCTGCATCGGTTTCGTATTGTTGGCCAACCTTTTCGCCGTCTTCCTCGAAAATGGAAAACTCCTTGGCCAGTTCTGTCTGCTCCCAGTTCATCACCAGAAAATCTTCCAAGTGCTTCTCCATGGCAAAGGCCACGGGGTCTTCAATGCTGGGGTCTGTGGCGATGATGGCCAAGGGGGCCGGTGCCAGTTTCAGGAACGTCTCAATCTCTGGCCCGTGGCGTGTGATGTTGCTGACCGTGCCAATGGAGCCTGCGGAGTTTTGCAACGTCTCGCTCATGGCGGCGCGGGGAATGACCACATCCAACCATTTCACGGGGCGGCGGTGGGGCATGGTGGTGCCGGGGGCATGTTGGTAATGGCCGGAAACCTCACCCACGCGGTAAGCCCCTTGACCATCGGGACACAGCACATTGTCGCCGTGGTTGATGCCCTTGCAGATGGTCCATAGAGCGCCACAGGCGAGGCCAGCCGTGACTTTGGACTTGTCCGGGTGGTTGGATAGGTAGATCGGAATGAAACGCTTGTTGAAGGCCCGCCATTCATCAGGAAGTTTATCAGTCAAATCCTCATTGATCTCGAAATTGGCCCCGATGTAGCCGCCTGCAAATCCTTCAGCGGCGAAGCTGCTCTTGCGGCCCAACATCACACGGTAATAGCTTTTCATATCAACCGTACCTCCCCCGTCAGCAGCACCTGCATCATGCCTTGCTTCACATCTCGGGTCTTGGCCAGCTTGGCTTCGAGTGTTGCGATTTCAGCGTCCATGTCGGAAATCAATTGAGCAATTGCTTGTTGCTCATGGAAAGAAGGCAGTGGCAGTTTTACCGAACGTACTTGTTCGAAATTCAATCCTTGGCGGTTGCCCCCAGCTTGGAAACTTTCAATCTGGCGCTGACCTGAACGTGACAACAAAAAGTGCGCTAAAAACTCGGAAGATATAGAGGCTGACTTCGGCCGAATAATGCAGACATGTTGATTGACATTGCCGCCTGCAACTCTAGCATCTGCAATAGTGCAACGGCCAATTGACGCCCCAGTGATATTCAATAGGACGTCCCCATAGTGAATTTCAGTTCCGTCAAACGTTGCGTGAATGTCGTCAGATATAAACGACATGTCATCAAGCAACAGAACACCCCAACCTACATTTTGGCTGCGGACAAATGGTCTGCCTGACAACGTGTAGACTTTAGAACCGCCAGTAGGTGTTATTCCACTTCCCACCTTCTCATTGATTTCGCGTAGGTCAGCAACACTCCAGTCCGATGGCAATTTTCCAAGTTCGGTAGCGGCTAATTTCTGGGAACGTGCAAATCCCGGCAGGCGGCAGTGGCCGGAGAGGAGTTCCTGCATTGCGCCCAGCTTAATGTCGCGCTTCTTGGCAATCAGGGCCTCAAGCGAAGCAATCAACCCATCCACATCCCCCAATGCCTTGGCAATGGCTTGTTGTTCTGGGACTTCAGTCGGGGCAGAGATTAAAAGCGCATGAATGTCATTTCGATTTATACCCGGAACGCCACTCTTCCCACTATGCGAAGCGAAATCGATTGTCTTCAATAGATAGTAACAGAACTTCTCATCATTCCCGTGGAAGTCACTTACAAATAGCGTGGTATTGAGCGGCCAATACTCGCCTTCAACAAAAAACGTTTGTCCGATAGTACCGTATCGTCCGGTGACAACTCCAGGACCTTGAACTTTTGCAGTGTCGTGGAAATCCGAAACTCCTGACGATGTTACAATTGGAACGCTCCCCGACTTTCGATACCTACTCGCAAGATCAAAACCACGTTGCAATGTTGTGACTTTGCCAATCTCAGTTTCTTTCCAATCCAAATGCGATTTCATTTGAAACCCATCTTGGCTAGGTTCTGTTGACATTCACTTTATCCACAACATCACTGACACGAGTGAAACGAACGCCATGTAATTTCTGCCTCGCTTTGCATATCGTGTTGCCACAGCGCGGTAGTGTTTGATTTTGTTGAAGAACCGTTCGACGAG
>JANOVS010000132.1:0-18880 GCA_031417515.1 Hyphomicrobiales bacterium | reverse complement strand
GGATTGTCCGGCGGGGCCCGCAGAACTTGCCAAGGCGGTTGTGCGCAAGGACCTTGCATCAGGTCGCGTCATCCATTTCATGACAGGGCTGCATTTGGCCAGTCCGACGCTTGGCCATGATGTGATGCGCAGTGAGGAGATGCAGGTTTTTGGTAATCTGGATTCAGGTGCTGCGCATTTCGTGACACCGGGCACCCACAGCAAGTGGATTGATGTGGTTGATGGCCGCATCGTGAATTTTGCGACTTATGTGACCGGCGAGACTTTTGCCGTGTTGCGCCAGCATAGTATTCTGGGTCGGCTGATGACCTCTGATGCCGATGATGAAATTGCTTTCGGGCGCGGTGTTGCCAAGGCTTTTGAAGATCCGGCGGGGTTGCTGCACAACTTGTTCTCCGTGCGCAGTCTTGGACTGTTCAACGCGATGCCGGGAGATGCCCTTGCGTCCTACCTCTCAGGTCTTGTAATCGGCGGCGAGATTGCCCATGCCTCGGCATCCCGGGACAGGGATGCTGAATATGTGATTTTGGCTTCGGCAGGCATCGCGCTGCGGTATCAGCGGGCCATGGCAGCGGCGGGTCTGAAGTCGCGTTTGGGTGATCCGCTGGCGATTGTAAAAGGTGAAGCCATGGTGGCGAAATTGGCGGGGATTATCTGATGCAACTCAACGATGCCTTAAAAACGTGTGGAATCATAGCGATACTGCGCGGTGTGAAACCGGATGAAGTGCTTGATGTGGCTCATGTGCTGCATGAAGCAGGTGTGCGGGTGGTTGAAGTGCCTCTCAATTCACCTGATCCGTTTCATTCGATTGCTCAGCTTGCCAAGGCTTTTGCAGGACGCATGGTGGTGGGGGCCGGCACGGTTTTAAGCGTGCAGGATGTCAACTTGCTTAGGGAATATGGCGGGCAGATTTCGGTATCGCCGGATTGCCATGAGGCCGTCATTCAGCGGGCCTTGCAATTGGGCATCGAACCCTTGCCCGGCGTATTCACGCCCACGGAAGCCTTTGCCGCCATCCGGGCAGGTGCCAATCATCTGAAATTATTTCCGGCAGAAGCTGCTGCGCCTTCTGTGGTCAAGGCGTGGCGAGCCGTGTTACCGCAACAGGTGCAGGTTCATGCAGTGGGCGGTGTGACGCCGGGCAACATGGCGGAATGGCTGGCATGTGGTGTCTCGGGGTTTGGAATCGGTTCAAGCCTGTATAAGCCCGGTAATAGTCTTGCCAAGACCAGTGAAGCTGCTGTGAATTTGGTTCAGGCGTGGCGCAAGGCAAAAGGAATTTGATTGATGAAAGTTGCATTGGTAACCGGAGCGGGATCAGGCATTGGCCGGGCTTGTTCTGTGGCGTTGAGTGAAGCGGGCTATATACTGGTTCTGGCGGGGCGCGACATCGGTAAATTGCAGGCCACCGCCGCGATTTTGAAAGGTGCGTCGCTTGCCGTGTCAACCGATGTCAGCAATCCGCAATCGGTGGCCGCATTGTTTGGCCGGGTGAAAAACGAATATGGCCGTCTTGATGTGCTGTTCAACAATGCAGGCACGGGAGCCCCCGGCACGGTGTTGATGGAGGATTTGAGTTTCGAGCAGTGGATCAATGTGGTGAACACAAATCTGACGGGTCCCTTCCTCTGCACCCAGGAAGCCATCAAGATCATGAAAACCCAAACCCCCATGGGCGGGCGCATCATCAACAATGGCTCGATTTCTGCCCATGCACCACGGCCCAATTCAGCACCTTACACGGCAACCAAACACGCCATCACCGGCCTGACAAAATCGACATCACTGGATGGCCGCAAATACAACATTGCCTGTGGCCAGATTGACATCGGCAATGCAGCTTCAGACATGACGGCGCGGATGAACTCCGGTGTGCCGCAAGCCAATGGCACAGTGGCACCAGAGCCCACCATGGATGTGCAGGATGTGGCACGGTCGGTGGTATTCATGGCTTCATTGCCGCTTGATTCAAATGTGCTGTTCATGACTGTGATGGCGACCAAGATGCCGTTGGTCGGGCGCGGCTGAATGAGCTTCTGGACTTCGCCGCGAGCGGCCATCCTTGCCACGTTTTTTGCCTTTGGCATTTATGTCGGCATACATGTCGGAGCTTTGCCTGCGCTTTTGGAGCGCGGAAAAGTGTCGCCGGAATGGTTTGGCATTTATCAGTTTGGCAACATGCTCACTGCCCTTCTTGGCATGTGGCTGGCAGGTCTGCTTAATCGCTGGCTTGGGCATCGGACAGTGATACTGATCATGCTGCCCTTGCTGATGGTGCTCATAGCTGGCGCATTGTTTGTTGAAAGTGGTTTGCAGTTTGGTGTTTCACTCTTGGTGCTTGGATTTGCCTATGCCTTTCTTGACCTGTTCATGAATGCAGAAGCTACTTATGTGGAAGAAGCCGAGGCGCGGCCCTTGTTTGGCCAGTTTCACGGTTGCGTGGGTTTTGCCATGGCAATTGCCGGACTTTTGTCCGGCATAGCCAGTCGCTGGTACAGTCCTTGGGCGATGATACCTGTTTTGGTGTTGGCGATGACAGGTGCATTTGTCCTCGTGTGGCGCAATGTCCATGACCGTCCGCCCGTGTCACGTCGCCGTGACGAGAATTTTGTTGCCCTGCCGCGCAAGAAATTGGCCTTGATGGCTGCTGCCATGGGCTTGGGCAATGTCTGCGAAATGGCGGCCATCGCTTGGTCGGGTTCCATGCTTACTTTCATGAAGCCGGAATGGGCAGCCTATTCAGGGTTGGGCATTGCTTTTTATGGCCTGTGCACGGGAATCATGCGTTTTGTGAGTGACCCGTTGCGCGCCCGTATTGGAGATTATGCCTTGATGCGCAACTCGCTCTCGGTTGCTGTGGTGGGCTTTATGGTTTTGGCGCTGAGTTCGATATTCTGGATTTCAGTGCTGGCTTTTGCAGCGATTGGTGCGGGATTATCGATGGTGTTTCCGTGCCTGTTTTCAGCGGCAGGCCGGATGGTGCCGGAGGCGCGGGCGGCGGCGATGGGATTTGCAGCTACTGTCATGTCACCACCGCGCATCATCATGCCATTGATCTTGGGTTGGCTTGCTGGGCAGGCTGGATTTTCGGCAGTGTTTGCTGCGTGCGGACTTTGCGCTGCCATCTGTTTGGCTATTATTGTGTTGGCACTGAAAGACCAACTGATAAAAGAGCGCCAGTCACGGACTGACGCCCTTCAGGGCTGAATTCAAGCCGCCTTGGCTTCAATTGTTCTTGCAGCCTTCGGTCCTGCAATGGCGATTTGGCGCGGTTTCAGTATTTCGGGCACTTCGCGGTGCAACGAAACATGCAACAGGCCATTGTCCAATTCAGCGCCTTTCACTTCAACATAATCTGCCAAATGAAAACGCCGTTCGAAACTGCGTCCGGCAATTCCCTGATGCAGGAATTCTCCCGTGGTTTCTGGTTTGTCAGACTTCTTGCCGGTGATAGTCAAGGTGTTGCCCTTGGCTTCAATGGCAATTTCTTCGGACGTGAAACCAGCGACTGCCATGGTGATGCGGTAGTCATTCTCGCTGAGGCGTTCAATGTTATAGGGCGGGTAGGACTGGGGTTCGCCAGAGGCTGCTTCATTAAGCAAGCGGAACATACGGTCAAAGCCGACGCTGGAACGGTGGAAGGGGGAATAATCAAACATGTCACATTCTCCTGAAGCCATGTGGTTGGTGGAGTGGACCCTTGTGGCATCCACAAGACGTGATTTGGGAATGATTGGCAAAACTTCAAGAGCGATTATTTTGAATATGAACCGTAGATGAACGAAGTCTTTGGTTTCTGTTCAACTTCAGCAGCCTATTACGGAAAACAGGGATGGCCAATTTTGGGCATCAGACAGTACGTCTCACGTCCACGTGAGTTAAGGGGTATTTACATGATCATGAAAACAATTCTTGCAGCAGTGGCCATTGCATCCACCATGGCAATCGCCGCCCCGGCCCAGGCCGGCGTGAAAGTATATCTGGGTGGCGGTTTCTTTGACAATGGCTATGGTCATGATGGTTATCCAGACTATCGGCCAGATTATCAGCCAGGCTATGAGCCTGACTATCAGCCAGATAATTTCTATGAGCCGCCACGTCGGCCCCGCTACCGTGGCATCAGCTGTGAGGATGGCGCACAGCAGGTGCGTGAAGAAGGTTACCGCAGGGTACGGGTGGTTGAATGTGATGGCAGGCAATACACCTACAAGGCACGCCGCAATGGTGGCAGATTTGTGGTGGTTGTCAGCCGTCGACGCGGCGATATCGTTTCGGTTGAGCAGGTTTATTAAACCCGCCGGAATGCCATGATTTTGACACGAACTGAACGGCGCTGCGGCGTCGTTCAGCATTTTTTTGCCATGATCACTCATTACAAAAAATTCATCCGGTTGGTGCTGGAATTGAGTTCACAAGGGGACGACCAAGATGCGTGGAGTGCGGATTTCATCGACGATGATTGGCTTGTTGTTGGCGGGGCTCGCCACAACGGGTTTTGTAGGCCAGGCCGAAGCGGGTTTCCGCTGGGATTGGCGCTTTCGGACACCGCAATATGAGGTTTTTCCTGATCAGGAATATTACGAGGAAGATGGCAGTTATGATGATGGCTACTACGAAGAAGAAGAAGATGAGCCAATTGTCAGAAAGCCCAAGCGTGCAAAAAGACAGCAAGCCTGGTGGACTGAGGACGAAGAAGATTTGGATCCTGTCTATGAGGCACCGGTTCGCAAAACCAAAAAGAAAAACACTGCCAGGCTTCAGCCTAAAACAATTGTGAAAAAGCAGATTGTGGACAGTGGAAAGCCGCTCACTGACATTTCTGCTGCACGCAAGAAATTCGGCAAGACGCCCGGACTCCAGACAGCAGGCATTGCGCCTGTGGTCAAATTAAAGCCCCGGACCAAGACCCCCAAACTTCAACAGATAGCCAGCCTCGACAAGCAGGATAAAGTTCAATCCAGATCCATTGGCTGCACGGCGGGAGCCGCTGTCGTTACCGGTTATGGTTTTGGCAGTGTGCGGCCGAAAGCCTGCACGGGTGCAACCTATGCCTACAATGCAGCACGGGGCGGCAAGAACTATCTCATCCGCCTGAACGCTGCATCGGGTGAAATACTTGAAGTGAAGAAACTGAATTGAGCCATCCGGCAATTCCAATTGTCTGTTATATGTTCTAAAGCGCGGGTTCGACGAACCGGACCCCGCCATGCAATTTTTTGAAACGCCTGAGAATCGCCTGCCTGATGGCGCTGAATTGCAGCGCATCAAGACCCATGACGGCTATGTGTTGCGCGGACTGGTAGCGCCCAAGCGGCCTGATGTTGCCCTGCGCGGCACTGTGGTGGTGCTCAATGGCCGGGGTGAATTCCTTGAGCGCTATTTCGAGACCTTGCGGGACTTGCAGGCCCGGGGTTTTCATGTGGCAACACTTGATTGGCGCGGCCAGGGCGGTTCCGAGCGCATGTTGCGCGACCGCATGCGCGGCTATGTGCGCAGCTACCGCAATTACGACGAAGACCTGCGCGCCTTGATGGAGGGCGTTGTTTTGAAAAACTGTCCCGGCCCCTATTATGTGCTGGCCCATTCCACCGGTGGGCACGTCATGCTGCGCAATGTTTTGCACAAGGGATGGTTTTCCAAAGCCATTGCCACGGCACCTTTGTTGGGCCTCAACTATGGCAATTGGCCACCTGCCTTTGCCAATGTCATTTCCAATATCCTGATGGCACTGGGGCTTGGATCAACCTATGTGCCGGGTTACAAGAACGGACCATTTCTGCTTGAGAAATTCGAAGGAAACATTCTTACCAGTGAAGAACGACGCTGGGCCAGGGATTTGCGCACACTTTATGAGCACCCGGAACTGGGGCTGGGCGGGCCAACGCAAGCTTGGTTAAACGCGACAATACGCAGTTTGCGCCAATTGCATGGCAGTTCGTTTCGCAACGGCCTGATGTGTCCTGTGATGATTGTGCTGGCAGGACGCGAAAAAGTTGTCGACAACAAGGCGGCTCACCGGTTCATGGCGCAAGTGCCTGGTGTGGCCCATGTCACTCTGCATTCAGCCTTGCATGAAATTCTCATGGAGCGAGATGCGGTGAGAGCCGAATTCTTTGCCGTTCTCGATTCCTATTTTGTGCAAGAACCCCAAACGGGTTCGACCAAAATCAATCCTTGAGCTGATCATAGGCCATGTTGATGCGGGCTTGCATGGCGGCGGCATAGTCTTTCATTTCGGCAGGTAAATCCATGTTGGCAAAGCGGTCGGGGTGATAGGCTTTCACCAAGCTGATGTAGGCTTGGCGCATTTCTTCTCTGCTGGCAGCGTTGGTAACGCCCAGAACCGCATGGGGATCGAAATATTTGTTGTCGGAGTCGCGGCGCTGCTGGTTCAATTTAGCGGACGGCGGATCAATGATCTCGGCTTTCTGGATTGCATGTTTGGCGATGAATTGCAGTTGGCCATCGCCTGTTATCACATCTAAAAAGTGATCGGCGTTGTTCATGGCTTCATTGAGTTTGCCTGAAAGGGGCAACTTGATGCTGGCCACCTGCTTGGTTCCGCCTGTCAAATGCAGGTTTACCAGGGCGCGCTGGACATTGCTGGTGGACTGGAACATGGACAAACTCCGCTTTTCGGCATGAGTAGGCCAAAATGCTTTGAAAAGTGTTGCCGCAGAAAGATTTGCTGCCGGAAATTGCTTTAGCCGTAGTCCCATGCTATGCGCCGCCCAACCCCAGAGCGTAATGCTTTCGACATATTTGGAAGCTACGCCGCAACATATTGACAATAATCGGGTTTTTCTGGACTTGGACCAATTGGACCAAGGCTGGCCTGATGCATTGCAGAGAAAGAACGACTGCCCCATGAATTTGCGCAACATCGCCATCATCGCCCACGTTGACCACGGTAAAACCACCTTGATTGACCGGCTTTTGTCGCTTTCGGGGTCGTTCCGGGAAAATCAGAAAGTGGCCGAGCGGGCCATGGATTCCAATGATCTGGAACGGGAACGCGGCATTACCATTCTGGCCAAGGTGACATCGCTCACATGGAAAGACACACGCATCAACATTGTGGACACGCCGGGCCACGCCGACTTTGGTGGCGAAGTGGAACGCATTCTCAACATGGTGGATGGTGCAGTGTTGCTGGTGGATGCCGCCGAAGGCCCAATGCCGCAGACCAAGTTTGTGTTGCAGAAGGCCTTGAAACTTGGCTTGAAGCCGATCGTTGTGGTCAACAAGATCGACCGTCCGGATGAGCGCCACATCGAAGTGGTGAATGAAGTGTTTGACCTGTTCGCGGCCCTTGAAGCCACGGATGAACAACTGGATTTCCCGATCATCTATGGTTCGGCCAAGCATTCATGGATGAGCCGCAAGGCTGAAGGCCCGCAGGAAAACATGGACGCGTTGTTTGACATGATTGTCAGCCACTTCAAGCCACCCGTGGTGGAAGAAGATCCGTTCCGCATGCTGGTGACGACCATCGAAGCCAACCCGTTTCTGGGGCGCGTCTTGACTGGCCGCATTCGTTCAGGTTCGGTGAAGGCCAATCAGGCCATTCGCTCCCTGGGGCGCACGGGCGATGTTGTTGAAAACGGTCGCATCTCGAAAGTCCTGGCGTTTCGCGGACTTGAGCGCATTCCTGTTGACGAGGCTTTTGCTGGCGACATTGTGGCGATTTCAGGACTCACGACTTCCACAGTGGCTGACACCCTGTGCGATCCCACGGTGACGACACCGATTGCGGCCCAGCCGATTGATCCTCCCACCCTCACCATGACCTTCCGCATCAATGATGGTCCGTTGGCAGGCAAGGAAGGCGACAAGGTGCAAAGCCGCGTCATTCGTGACCGCCTGCTGCGCGAAGCCGAAGGCAATGTGGCCTTGAAAGTTTCAGCTTCAGAAAATGAAACCGATGCCTTTGAAGTGGCGGGACGCGGCGAATTGCAACTTGGCATTCTCATCGAAACCATGCGGCGTGAAGGTTTTGAACTGACGGTGGGTCGTCCCCGCGTGGTGTTCAAACAGGACGAGGAGACGGGTGAAAGACTTGAACCCATCGAAGAAGTAATCGTTGACGTTGATGAAGAGTATACCGGCATTGTGGTGCAGAAACTGTCGGAGCGCCGGGCTGAAATGCGCGACATGCGCCCCTCTGGCGTCGGCCGCCAGCGCATTGTGTTCCACGCCCCAACCCGTGGCCTGATCGGTTATCAGGGCGAGTTGATGTCTGACACCCGTGGTACTGCCATCATGAACCGGATTTTCCACGATTATGCGCCGCATGTGGGTGAAATTCCCAGCCGCCACACGGGTGCTTTGCTATCGAATTCCGATGGCGATGCCGTGGCCTATGCGATTTTCAATTTGCAGGACCGTGGCCCGATGTTCATTGAACATGGCACCAAGGTTTATGTCGGCATGATCATTGGTGAACATACGCGCGGCAACGACCTTGAACTCAATGTCATCAAGGGCAAGAAACTCACCAACGTGCGCGCATCCGGCAAGGATGAAGCCGTGGTGCTGACGCCACCCATCAAGATGTCGCTGGAAAAGGCGCTGGCCTATGTCGGCGAAGACGAACTGGTGGAGATCACACCAAAATCCATCCGTCTACGGAAGATTTATCTTGATCCCAATGAACGCAAACGCATGAGCCGCGCCAAGGAAGCCGAAACCGCTGCTTGATTTGTGAGGGACCTCATCCGGCGCGTTGCGCCACCTTCTCCACGAAGGCGTGGAGAAGGGACTGAATTGCCCACCGTTCTCAAACATTGTGCCTTCTCCACGCCTTCGTGGAGAAGGTGCCCCAACGGGGCGGATGAGGTCCTTTTGGCCATATGCGACAGGCCAGCCAAACATACGACCATCCACCTCATTCACCCTTGCAAGACGAACCGTTTGGCACACCCTCAAGGCTGGTTTTCTGCCGCTTGATGACTTCAATTGCGTCCGTGCCACAGGTAAAGCCCGTCAACACACGATCCGCAGCTTCGCGGGCCTTTTCGTTGGCCTTTGGCATGGCGGCTTCGATGTAGGCGGCGGGACAGGAATTATCGGCTTCCAGCTTGGTCACCGCCAGCCATTGTTGTTCCCTCGGCTTGCCATCATTGTCGATGGAAACTGTCCAGCGCAGGATGGTGGCAAAGGGCTTGCCATCATTCAACCGCCACTCAATGGTTTTGCCGGGGCTGTTGAATCCTGAAAACGAAAACGACGCGGCACAATGTTCACGCGGGTTTTTGCCGACTGAGAAAGAGCCGCGCAGATCGTCTTCGTGATAGACGATGCCATAGGCGGGATCGTTCTTGTAGCCCTTGCAGCCCAGCACAACCCATGGCTCTTCCGGCTCCGTTGGCTTATCAATGGTCACGCATTTTTCCAGATCAAGTGTCGTGTATTCGCTGGTGATGCCAGCAAGGGCAGGGGCATAACACAGCAGCAGGGGCAGCAATGGAAGGACGATCAAACGCATAATTTTCTCCAGCCCCAGTGCGGAAGCTAGAACAGAAAACCACGCTTGTCCATCGGGGTCAGAGGCCCAGAAGTTGTGGCGCGTAATAGGCGATCAGATATTGCAAAAATTGCAAACCGATGATGGCGATGATGGGGGAAAGATCAAGCCCGCCGAGATCAGGCAAAAACCGCCGGATCGGCCCAAGCACAGGTTCGGTCAGGCGGTGCAGACCGTAGAGGATTTGCCGAACCGTGGGGTTTGAATGGTTGATAATGCCAAAGTGCACCAACCAGCTTGACGCCACACTGGCAATCAGAATCCAGAAATAGATATTGATCAGGGTGAGGATAAGCCAAATAAAAGGGTTCATGAAAAACTCGCTGTGAAACTCGCTATTGATGGACCGTATGTAAGGAATGCCAGAGACGAGCGCAAGCCAATCACGGAAAACCACCAAACTTCCGGAACTTGACGGCCCACCTGCCAATCCCTAGATTTTCAATTGATGAAGGGGCGGTAGCTCAGTTGGTAGAGCGCGTCGTTCGCAATGACGAGGTCAGGGGTTCAATTCCCCTTCGCTCCACCATCGGGTTTCCGTGCATCATTGAATTCACAGACTTTCGCAAACTGGACTTGCATGGAAAAAATGCAGAGACTGCCGATGACATGATTGCATCCCAGCCCCTCCCCAAAGTCGGGTAGGGGTGACGAGAATCAGTGGTAACATCTGGGACTAATCTCGCCCCGGTTTCTTCAACCTTGGCAAGTTGTCGGATCACAAATAATCCACGGCCTTGTGGGCGAGTGCCATGGTGGGGGCGTTGGTGTTGCCGGAGGGGACGAAGGGCATGGCGGAGGCGTCGATGATGCGCAAGGCTTCGATGCCGTTGACGCTGAGTCTGCCATCCAGCACGGCAAGTGGATCGCCCGCCCGCCCCATGCGGCAGGTGCCGATGGGATGCCAGTTGGTTTTGACGGTGCGGCGGCAATGGTCGGCGAGGGCTTGGTCGGAAGTGGCGTCCTTGCCCGGCAGCAATTCGTGGGAGATGCGCTTTGACAGGGGATTGGCCTTCATGATTTCACGGGCATAGCGCAGGCCGGCAATTTCCAGCGCGAGGTCTTCAGGTTCGGCCAGGTAATTGTTGTCGACAATCGGTTTGGCAAAGGGATCCTTCGAGCGCAGTTGCAGGGTGCCACGGGACTTGGGACGGAGCAGACAGGCATTGAGGGTGACGCCATCCTGGGATTTCACATCCTTGATGTCGCTATCAAGATAAACCGTGGGTACGCAATACATCTTGATCGTCGGACGGCTTCCTCCCAAGGGATCAATGTAGGCGCAAGCTTCCACGCCGACGCTGGTCACGGGTCCGGTGCGGAACATCAGGTATTGGGCGAGATTGCGAAAGGCGTTGAAGCCCTTGTCTTCGCCATAATAGCCGAAGTGGCCGTGGGTGGCGGCGACCACGGGGACTTCATGGTGGTCTTGCAGGTTTTGGCCGACACCGGGTGAATCATGGTTCACCTTGATGCCGTGTTGTTGCAGGTGGTCTGCGGGTCCAATGCCCGACAGCATGAGGATCTTGGGTGAATTGTAGCTGCCTGCCGCCAACAGCACATCGCGCTCGCAACGCACCTGTTTTTGCTGGTTGCCGACGGCATAGACCGCACCTTTGCAAATGCCGTTCTCAATGATCAGGCGCAGGACGGTGGCATTGGTTTCGATGGTGAGGCGGCCCGTGGCGAGGGCGGGGGCGAGGAAGGCATCAACGGCATTGCAACGGCGCTTGTTGTGGATGGTGTATTGCATGGTGCCGACGCCGCGTTGTTCGGCGCCATTGAAGTCCGGGTTGTAGGGCACACCCATGCCTTGCACGGCCCGGATATAATCCTCCGTGAGCTGACAAATCGTTCCGGTGTTGGAGACGTGCAAGGGGCCGTCAACGCCGTGCCATTCATTGTGGTAGGCGTGATTGCATTCCATGGAGCGGAAATGTGGCAACATGTCCCTGAAAGTCCAGCCGGTGTTGCCGCCGAGGAAATCGTCCCAATGGTCGTAGTCCTGATGTTGGCCACGGGTATAGACCATGGCATTGACGGATGAGCCGCCACCCAGAATATTGGCCTGGCCCACAGCCGGTGTGCGGCCGTTCAAATGTTTTTGCGGGAGTGGTGTGTGCATTTCAACCACCCGGCTGCCGCTGATGCCTTTCACCCAGGCGGCGGGCATCGGCAACATGAAGCGCGAAAGACCTGAGGCCTTGGCAGGGCCTCTTTCGAGCATCAAAACCCTGGCCTGTTTTTCGCAAGTCAAACGCCATGCGGCAACGCAAGCAGCTGATCCCCCGCCAACAATGATATGGTCAAATTGTTTTGGCATGAACATCTCTCAATTGCTGTAATCGGCGACGGCGGCGAAGGCCTTGCGATAGCGCTGGTATTTTTCACCATAGGCTTCGCGCCATTCGGTTCGGGGTTCGATGGAATTGGCAGATGCGGGTTTGCGCAAAACGTCGGCAGCATCCCGGCCCGCACACAGCATGGCCAGACGGGCTGCTCCCAAGGCTGGCCAATAGTCGGCACCTTCAGGGCAGGTGAGGGGCATGTCGAGAACCGTTGCGACAATTTCGGACCAGAGTTTGCTGCGGGCGCCACCACCAATAAAACCCGGCTGGCTGGTGGTACGGTCAATCCCGAGGGCTTGCTTGGCATCGCGCAGGGAAAACGCCACCCCTTCCAGCACAGCTTGAGCTACATCTAATTTGTCAGTTGTACTGTCGAGGCCAAGCAGGGCACCGCGCAAGGCCGTGTTGTTGTGGGGCGTACGCTCGCCGCTGAGATAGGGCAGGAACAGCAAGCGGGAAGGGCCCTTGTAACGGGCGGTGACGGCTTCCAGCAATGCGCCGATATCGCTGGCCCCCACCAGTTGGGCCGCCCAGGCAAGACACGATGCACCGTTCAACATGGCCGCCATGCGATACCATTGGCGGGGCAGAACGAAAGCAAAGTTATGCAGGCAGTTCTCTGATGTCGGTTGATAGCCTTGGGTGATGGTCGTGAAGCTGGTGCTGGTGCCAAGGGATACAAGACTGTCACCGGGATTGACACAGCCCAGCCCCAGGCTGCCAACCGGCGTGTCGCCGCCGCCGGTGCATGTCAATGTGGTGGCGGACAATCCCAGTTCATTGGCCATGGCGACGCGCAATGCCCCCGCTGCTTCACCGGATTCAAGCAACGACGGCAATCTTGACGCATGAATGCCCAGTCCATCGAGGACTGGCATAGACCAGCTTCTTCGGGCCTGATCATAAAGCTGCGTTCCCGCCGCATCGGAATGGTCGGTTGCCAACTGGCCTGTGAGTTTCAGGCGCACGTAGTCTTTGGGTAACAGCAAATACCGTATGTTGCGAAAAGTCGTCGGTTCATGGCTTTTCAACCAGAGCAATTTTGCGGCGGTGAAGCTTGGCATGGCGACGGCACCGGTGAGGCGTTCGATATCGGCAAACTCATGTTGGAGAATTGCACATTCGGCTTGTCCGCGCGTATCGTTCCACAGCATGGCGGGACGCAAGGGTTGGTGACTTTCATCGAGGGCTACCAGGGAATGCATCTGTCCGGAAAACCCGATATGGCTGACTGCCGCATAGGCTTTCGGTGCGTCGGCCCGCAGCTTGGCCAGGGATGTTGCCACAGCGTCAAACCAGGTGTCCGGGTGTTGCTCGGCATAGCCAGGTTGCGGGCTGGAAACCGCATAGGCGTTGGTGGCGCTGGCCAACAAGCGCTGGCTTTCATCAACCAAAATAGCCTTGGTTGCCGTGGTGCCAATATCAATTCCAAGATACATTGCGAAACTTTCAAAGAAGCAGCAACCTAGTCGATCTAGCACATCATGCAAGAAGCTAGGATGGCATCGATGCACTACAGCCGCTATTCAGTCCGTTTCAAGACGGCCTGCAACACATCACGAACCCCGATGGCTCCGGCGAATGTGTTGTCGTCATTGCAGAGTGCAACTGGGGTAGTTTCAGACTTGTGCATGGCGAGCATGACAGTTTTCAGTGATGTGCCGGGTGTGGCCCAAAACACCGGGCGGGTTTTTGGATCAAATGGTTTGTCGGCATCGGCACAAGAAATCCATGTGGCCGGTGCGCCGTCGCGCTCTACAGCAGTAAACTTGTTGTCTTTGCCCAACTTGAACCGGGTGGTCTTGCGGCGATCCAGCCAAATCCAGCCGCCTTTGTCTTTCAGCAATTCATGGGGACCGCGCATGACATTCCACGCGGTGAGAACCGACAGGGGATTCACATTGGCGATGAATTCGCGCACATAGTCATTGGCGGGACGCAGCACGATGTCTTCGGGGCGGCCCGATTGCACAATGCGGCCGCTTTCCATGATGGTAATGGTGTTGCCGATCTTCAGGGCTTCCTCGAGATCATGGCTGACGAAGATGATGGTTTTCTTCAGGCGCTTTTGCAGGTCCAGCAATTCATCCTGCAACTTGCTGCGGATCAGGGGATCAAGCGCCGAGAAAGGTTCGTCCATTAAAAGAATAGGGGCTTCGGTGGCAAAGGCGCGGGCGAGGCCGACACGCTGTTGCATGCCGCCAGAAAGTTCATGGGCGTATTTGTTTTTCCATTGGGTGAGGCCGACAAGTTCCAACTGTTTTTCCACGCGGGCCTTGCGCTCAGCATCCGGTACACCTGAGAGTTCCAAACCAAAGCCGACATTTTCAGCCACTGTGCGCCACGGCAATAATGCGAATTGCTGGAACACCATGGCCACGCTTTTTTGGCGGACGTGCCGCAGTGTTGCGGCATCGCAGGAGACAACATCCACCATGCGGTCGCCGTCACGGACTTCGATTGCGCCGCGTGTCACTTGGTTGAGGCCATTGACGCCGCGCAGCAAGGTGGATTTTCCGGACCCAGACAGGCCCATGAGCACGCTGATCTCGCCCTGCTTCACTATCAGGCTTGCCTTGGCTGCCCCCAGCACCACGCCGAGCTTTTCCAGAATTTCGCTGCGGCTGGCACCGGCATCGAGCATGCGCAAAGCGTCTTCGGTGGCTTTGCCAAACAGGATATCGACATTTTTGAAAGCAACAGCCGTGGTCATCTTTTGGCTCCCACCCGTGCTGCAAGTACGCGGTCGAGAATGATGGCCAAAATGACGATGGCGAGGCCGGCTTCAATCCCCAGGGGAATATTGCGGTTGTTGAGGGCCCGGTTCACCGGGTTGCCCAGCGAGGGTGCACCGATCAATGTGGCGATGACGACCATGGAAAGTGACAACATGATGCATTGGGTGAGGCCTGCCATGATGGAGGGCAGGGCGGCTGGCAATTCCACTTTCCACAGCAACTGGCGTTTGGTGGCGCCAAAACTTTCGCCAGCTTCCAACATGGGTTTTGGAATTGATGTGAGACCGAGATAGGTCATGCGCACCGGCGCTGGCATGGCAAAGATGATGGTGACGATCAGGGCAGGTGCAGCGCCGAGGCCGAACAAGATCAAGATGGGAATGAGATAGACGAAAGTTGGCATGGTCTGCATGAGGTCGAGAATTGGTTGTAGCGTCGACCATACCCTTGGCTTGTGAGCAGCCCATATACCGAGTGGCACACCGAGTGCCATGGACAGTGTGGTGGCATAGACAACCAGCACGAGGGTTTGCACGGTTTCCTTCCACAGGCCCTGGTTAATGATGAAAAGGAAGCCAACCAGCACGCCCAAGGCCAGCCATTTGGATTTTTTTGCGTAGTAGACCAGGCCTGCAATAAGCAGCGCCAAAATCACCGGCGGACATTGCAGCAGCAGCCAGGTTGATCCTTCGACGACGAAATTCAATCCGACTTTCAGGGCGTCAAAGAACCATTCGAAATTATCGGTGACAAACAGGATGGCCGACTTGCCCCATTGGCCAACGGGAATTTTCCAGGCGGCAAACCATTGGGAAATTGGATCGTTCATTGGCTCAGTTCCCGTGTCAGCTGTGTTGTTGTCGGGGTGCTTCGAGGCTCGCAAGGGCTCGCACCTCAGCATGAGGGTTTTGTCTATGGTCCCTCACCCTGAGGTGCGAGCCCCATTTTAATTCTTGGCGAGCCTCGAAGGGCTGCGTGAATGCCAGACCGGCGCGGCAGCCATGGATGCCGCGCCGGAATAATTTTACTTAATTACTTGACCACCGCAGCCTTGGCATCGCCACCGTCCATGGTGGTGACCCCATCAAGCCAAGCCGAAACTGTGTCCTTGTTGGTGGTAATCCATTCGGCGGCAACGGCCTTGGGGTCTTTGCCATCTTTCAACACAGGCGACATGATCGAACCGCCAACCATCGGAAGGGTAAACTTCATGTTGGACACGAGCTTTGCCGCATTCGGGCATTCAGCCGCCCAGCCTGCACGGGTGTTGGTGTAGACCGAGGCTGAACCAAAGCCTGCGGCTTCAACGCCCGTGAGATAGTGGAGCTTCATGTCGCCCATGACAGGATGCGGTGTCCAACCAAGGAAGACAATCCATTCGTTGTTCTTGATGGCCTTTTCAGCTTCGGTCAGCATGCCTGCTTCGGAGCTTTCAACAACTGTCCAGCCACCCAGGTTGTTTTTGCCATCATCAATGAAACCTTGCATGATGCGGTTGCCATCATTGCCCGACTCGATGCCAAACATCTTGCCGGCAAACTTGTCCTTGTTGGCGGCAAGATCAGCCAGTGTTTTTACACCAGCGTCGGCCACATATTGCGGCACAACCATGCCGTAGCCTGCACCTTCAAGGTTGATGGCCAGCTGTTCAATCGACTTGTCGTCGAGATAGGCTTGAATGTCGGCGGTTTGCGACGGCATCCAATTGCCGAAGAACACATCGACATCCTTGCTCTTGAGCGAAGCGAAGGTGATCGGCACGGACAAGGTTTTGACTTCGCCCGTGTAACCCAGCGACGTAAACATGTTTGAGGCGATTTCCGAGATGACCTGGATTTCTGTCCAGCCCACATCGGCAAAGCGCACGGATTTGCAGGTTTCGGCATCGGCAGCTTGGGCGCCCCCGCCCATTGTCAGCAAGCTTGCGCCAAAGGCAAGGCTTGCCAGCATTTGGTTGTAGTTCAATTTCATGGTCTTCTCCCTGTTAGACGATGGGGGCCGATTAAGCGGCATTCACCCAGCATCGTCAACAGATTGCACCAAATTTAATGAAAGCGACAGGGCTTGAATACGGCAGGTCAAAAGTTGCTGCCGACCTTCGACTATGCTGTCAAGTTATCTGCCACGGCTTTCATGATTTCAATATAGCCTGCAGCACTCCAAGCGGAACGGCCAATGAACAGGCCATCGATATGGGATTGGCTGGCCAAATCCGTGCAATTCTGCGGATTGACGCTGCCGCCGTAGAGAATGGGCAGTGCGTGACCTGTCAGTGTACGGACGAGTTCGTCGATCTTGATTTGCTGTTCATTGGCAAATTCTGGTGCGGCCGGTGTTCCGCCTTCGCCGATCGACCAGACCGGCTCGTAGGCGATGATGACATTGCCCATGGCGTGGCCTTCTACTTTCGACAACAGGGCGCGGACTTGTTTCTCGAGGGCTTGGGCGGTTCGTCCTTCCTCGTATTCCTCGCGGGTATCGCCGATGCAGACAAGGGCGGTGAGGCCATGCTTGATGGCCGCAGCGGTTTTGAGGGCGACGGTTTCATCAGTTTCGCCAAAATGGGTGCGACGTTCACTGTGGCCCAGTTCAACCAGGGTCGCGCCGCAATCCTTGAGCATCAGGGGAGAGATTTCTCCCGTCCAGGGGCCCTGGTCAGCCCAATGCATGTTTTGGGCACCAATGCGCACGCTCGTGCGCTGCAAGATGTCGGCAACTTCGGCGATGTAGGGGAAAGACGGAATGACAAAGGGTTGGATTTTTTCAGCTGATGCAAACGATGAAGTCTTCAAAGCTTTGGCAAAAACAATCGCTTCAGCCCTTGTCTTGTGCATTTTCCAGCTGGTGCCAATCCATGGTTTTTTTGTGGGTGGTGTTTTCATCAGTTGAATCCTGTCTTGGTATGGGGCGCCCAATAGGCCACGGATTCCTTCAAGGCCGCAACAACATTGCGATCGGTTGGCTCGCGTTCACGGAAGGCGAGTTCGAGGCAAAGTTCGTTGGTTGTTCCACCGCCGGATTTTATGGCGTCCAGAAGTTGGTCCGGTGTAATGCGGCCGTGCTCATTGTACTGTTTGGTAAAGGGCCAGTGACCACCCTTGTTCATGGTGCTCTGTTTGATGTGGATGATCGGCGATTGCATGGCGAAGTCTCGTGCCCAAGCATAGGGGTCGATGTCGCGGGGGTTCGACGAGGTCACATCGCCATGGTCGATGTCGACCATGGGGACCAAAGGAATTGGAAGCTTTGCGGCGTTGATCCAGTCTTGCAGCTCTTGTGTTGCACGCAAGGTGTGGCCCAGTTCACGCAGCACCGACATGGGTTCCCAGAACAGATATTTGAGGCCGCGTCTTTCGGCGTGTTCGGCAACCTCACGCCAGCAGGCCAGTGCTGTATCCATGATGGCACGGTAGCGTTGTGGGTCATCAGTGTCACGATAGGTGAGGATGGCAAACTGCGTACCGATGGCAGGGCAATCCAGATCGGCTGCAATGTTGGCATAGGTCTTGAACCAGCGGACATAATAGTCGCGGACTTCGGCATCAGGGTGAGCAAAATGATTGAGCCTGCCGTAGGGGCCAGTCATCGCCGAAGTGATCCTGGCATTTTTTGCAGCGAGCACCTTGGCCATGCGGGCAGTCAGCCTTGCGATGATTTTTGCATCCCAAGAGGGATTGATAAACTCATGCACCAATTGAATATGGCCAATTCCGATCTCATCCGTCAGTACACTGACAAACTCTTCCGGCTCGGCAAAGCGGTTCACCAGAGGGTTGGTATTGACTGAAAGCGAAAAACTCATGGGGCACCATACCGCAATGCAGCGACGATTCAATTGGCGGATACTTGTTGCTTTTTTGGCCCTTGACCAATGTCCCGGCGCATGGAAATGAGTTGGCATGAAAAGTGGCGTACTCATTGGCATTGATGCGGGCACGTCGGTGATCAAGGCTGTGGCGTTTTCAACTGCTGGTGAGCAATTGGCCGTGGCGGCGGTGCCCAACATTTATGTAACGCTGCCGGATGGTGGTGCGGAACAGGACATGGCCCGTACTTGGACCGATACGGTTGCGACGCTGCAACAGCTGGTTTTGAAAATTCCCAATCTTGCCAGCAGGCTGGTCGCCATTGCCGTGACGGGGCAGGGCGACGGCATGTGGCTGGTGGACAAGGCGGGCGAACCGGTGGCCCCGGCCTGGCTCTGGCTGGATGCACGGTCGGCCAGCATCGTCGAAGAGTTTACGGCTCTTGCGGCCTATGATGAC
>JANOVS010000131.1:0-2038 GCA_031417515.1 Hyphomicrobiales bacterium | reverse complement strand
GGCGTCGTGATTTTGTCGGTAAGGAATGAAAATGGCGAAGGCGGGTCATCTCCCGTCTGCTCATCAAGGTCTTTCCATTGAATGGTCCGGCCATCCAGCCTTGCCGGTGTGCCGGTCTTCAACCTGCCCAATTGCAGACCCGCACCGCGCAATTGTTGCGACAAGCCAAGGGCTGGGGGCTCACCCACCCGTCCAGCCGGAATTTTTTTGTCGCCAATGTGAATAAGGCCATTAAGAAACGTTCCCGTCGTCAGCACCACGGCAGCTGCATTGATGCGACGTTCATCTTCCGTCATCACACCAGTGACGACGCCCTTGTCAATTGTCAGGCTCTCAACCGCGCCCTCAATGATGGTCAGGTTTTCCTGGGCTGAAAGTTCGGCCTGCATGGCCAGTCGATAAAGTTTGCGGTCAGCCTGCGCCCGTGGCCCGCGCACCGCTGGTCCCTTGGAGCGGTTGAGCATGCGGAACTGAATGCCAGCCTTGTCAGTGACGCGACCCATCAAACCATCCAGTGCATCAATCTCCCGCACCAGATGGCCCTTGCCCAAACCGCCAATGGCAGGATTGCAGGACATTTCGCCGAGGGTTGAAAACTTGTGGGTGACCAGGGCTGTGTGCGCACCAACACGCGCCGAAGCTGCTGCTGCTTCGGCACCAGCATGGCCACCGCCAACAACAATAACATCAAAGCTTTTCGCTTCGCCTTCAATCATGGGAGTCATCCTCCGTCCACGGACCAAGATTCAAACCATCTCGTTTCACGTGAAACACTATTTGCCGATACAGAATTCCTGAAATATCCGACCCAGCAAATCTTCTACGCCGATCCGTCCGGTTATGTTTTCAAGACACTGTACCGCCTTTCGCACATTCTCTGCCATCAATTCAAGTTCATCCGCACCAAGAACAATTGCATCGTTAAGGAACTGAATCGATTCCGCAATGGCCCGACGATGGCGTTCGCGCACCACAACAGCGTCTGGCTGCAATGAAGAACGCTTGACGATCAATTGTTCCAAGGCTTGTTTCACTTCCTCAAGCCCTGTGCCTTGCTGAACCGATGTATAAAATTGCTCAGGGCCAAATTGATCGTTTCGCAAGTGAATCGAAAGGTCACTCTTGTTCACCACATGCAAATCAGGTTGGCGCGGCGGCAGGGCCAACTCAGCATGACCAAAGGCTGATACCCAAATCAATATGTCTGCTTCAGCAATTTGGGTTTTGCTGCGCGCCACGCCCTGACGCTCAATTGCATCAAGACTGTCATCACGCAGTCCAGCCGTATCAGCGATGCTCACCGGAAGACCACCCAGCACAATTGCGGCCTCGACCACATCGCGGGTGGTTCCCGCTATCTCGGAGACAATCGCAGCATCACGACCAACCAGGGCATTCAGCAAGCTCGATTTTCCAACGTTGGGCGCACCAGCGATGGTGATACGCAAACCCCGGCGCACCGCAGCAGCCTCCGAAGACTTTGCCAGTGCACCATTCAATTCAACCAGCAAAGCACCTATCCGCGGACCCGCTTCAGCAACCGCCGCTTCTGCAACACCGTCTTCATCGGCAAAATCAATCGATGCCTCGATAAAGGCCAGGGCATCAACCAGTCTTGATCGCCAGGATTCATAAGTCGAACTGGCCTCGCCGGAAAACTGTCGCATGGCCAAGCGCCGTTGGGATTCCGTTTCGGCGGCCAGCAAATCGGCTAGTCCTTCGACCTCAACAAGATCAAGCCTGCCGTTCTCAAAGGCACGCCGCGAAAAAGCCCCGGCTTCAGCCATCTTCAGATTTGGCAGCTTTGATAACTCAGACAACAACAACGACAACACCGCAGGGCTTCCATGGACGTGGAACTCCACCACATCTTCGCCCGTCGCACTGTGGGGCCCCATGAAAAACAGCAGCAATCCCACATCAATGACTGATGACTGATCAAACGTGCGTATGGTTCTCAAGTAAGCCCTGCGTGGTTCAGGACTGCATCCTGTCAGGGCAACTGCCGTTTCAAACGCCGCCGGTCCTGATAACCTGA
>JANOVS010000130.1:0-9616 GCA_031417515.1 Hyphomicrobiales bacterium | reverse complement strand
CAACGACAAGCGACCAGACAAACAGCGATGGGACAGGACCAATTTTTCCGCTGCCGAACATGCTGTTGAACGTCATTTCTGAAATTGCAACAGGCTTGGTGTAGGTCAATCGCATGTCAAGTCCACGGATCAATTGCATGGAACCCAAGGTCACAAGAAAAGACGGACTTTGCAAAACCGTGACGAAAAAACTGTTGAGTGCGCCAACAGCGACGCCACTCAGAATGCCCAGAACAACACCAGCGAAAATTCCATAACCTGACGCCATTACGAGCGCTGCAACCAATGCGGACAGTGCTGCCGATGAGCCAATGGAAAGATCAAGCTCACCTGCCGCGATGACAAAGGTCATGGCAATGGCCATGATGGCGATCATCGAAGTGGTGCGTGTGATGTTAAAGAGATTTGCAACACTGAGAAAGCCCTTGTCACCAATGGTAATCGCAAAGAACACGAGGACAACTGCAAAGAAAATATAGACGACAAAGTCACGCCATTGGATTTGTGTGGCTTTGGGGGCAATTGCAGGCGGCAGGGCGGCCTCGATCACATTAACTTTGGACGGCATGATGAAGGACCTCTTCTGATGCGATATTGCGGCGGTCAAGCTGTTCCATGAGATTGCCATCTTTCAAAATCAAGATACGGTCGCTCATGGCGAGCAGTTCTTCAAATTCAGATGAGATGACCAAAACAGCGGCTCCGTTGTCAGCAAGTTTGCGCACGATTTCAACAATATCTGACTTGGCCCCAATGTCGACACCCAGCGTTGGCTCATCGAGAATGAGCAGCTTCGGTTCACGCACCAGCCACTTCGAAAGCACGACTTTCTGTTGGTTGCCGCCGGATAGATCATTTACGATTTTGTCGGGACTATCAGTTTTGATGCCCAACAGCTTTATGAAATCCATGATTCTGCGCCCGGCACCGCGTTCGCCAACGAAGTAACCGGTCTTGAAAACATCAAGGTTTGGCAGCAGGAAATTTTCGGCCACACTGTGATCAAGAATGAGACCTTGCCTGCGGCGACTTTCGGGAACGAGGGCGATACCTGCGGCAATGGCATCCAATATTGAAGAGATGGTTTTGCCGTTAAGGCGCACCGTGCCAGAATCTGCCGACTTGATGCCGAAAATGGTTTGTGCAATTTCTGTGCGACCAGACCCCATCAATCCGGCGAGGCCCACAATTTCTCCCGCCCTGATTTTGAAACTGACGTCGCGATATTCGCCCGCCGATGAAATGTCATCGACATCAAGCACAACAGGTGCATCAGCGAGCGGGTTCCGTTCGCGCCATTGCAGTGCTGATCCGGTGCCGGGACCCAACATGGCGTCAATCAGAACCGGCATGGAGATATTGGAACAGTCGTCGGTCAGAACAATCCCACCATCGCGCATGACGGTTACGCGGTCGCAAAGCTCAAAAATTTCGGCCATGCGATGCGAGATGTAGATGATTGAAATTCCGTTGCTCTTTAATCTGCGCACGATGCGAAAAAGAGCGCTGGTTTCATGTTCTGACAAGGAAGATGTGGGCTCATCCATCACCAGGATTTGCGCATTCTGCGAAAGTGCCTTGGCAATCTCCACCATTTGGCAGGCACCTGAACTGATGTCCTCGACGCGCGCGTTGGGATCAATGTCTTCACCCAAGTCTGCTAGAATTTCGCGAGAACGGCGCACAGCTTCGGCGTCATTCAAAAAATAGCCAGAGCGTGGCTCACGGTGCAGGAAGATGTTCTGCGCCACTGTCAATGTAGGGATCAGGCTCAGTTCCTGAAATATCATGGCAATGCCCGCAGCTTCGGCGTCACGCGGCGTGGCGAAGTGGTGGGGTTTGCCGTTGATGACAATCTCGCCGGAGTCGCGGCTGTAGACGCCAGTCAGAACTTTCATCAGCGTGGACTTGCCAGCACCGTTGCCGCCCATGAAGGCGTGGACTTCGCCTTTTTGTAAGTCAAAATTCACCGTCTTCAACACTGGAATGCTGCCGAAGGACTTCTCAATATTGCGCATTTCGAGAAAGTTTTGATGTGCCACGGTCGTGTCCTGGGCGAGTTGAAGAGTAGGGATCGAGTTGCGGCCAGCAAGGGAGATGCTGGCCGCAGCTTTTGCGCTTAGTTCTTCAGGTCAGCAGCCATCTCAGCAGGCAATTCCTTGCGGTAGATGGTCTTGTAAGACTCTGGAAGATTGCCGCGGTTCACGGCCACTGGTGGCACCACAACGTAGGGAGGGGTCTCTTCACCAATCAGGGCGAGCAAGCCGACTGATGCTTCAGCCACACCCTGATCATAGGGGCGTTGCGAAGAAATGCCGGCGATGAAACCATTCTTTGCCATGTTGGCGGCAACGATCTGATCGAAGTTTTCATTGGCAATCTTGAACTTGTCCGGTGTCAGGCCTGCAGTTTGTGCGGCTGTTACCGCACCCATGGCGGGGATGCTCCACGAGGCATACATGCCATTCAGGTTTGGATAGCGGGCAAGCACAGCTTGGGCGACTTCTTGGCCCTTGTCTGGATTGTCGTGGCCAGCGGCTGCGACCAATTTAATGTCAGGATATTTAGCCATCAGACGGGCAACGAAGCCGATGTAGCGGAGGTTGGTGACGTAGAAATCATTGGCAAAATACATGGCCGCAACTTCGCCCTTGCCGCCGATTGCGGTTGCAAGTTCGTCAGCAATATACATGCCGAGTGCAAGATTGTCTGACGACACGATTGACACGTAGTCTTTGCCGGGATCCATGCCTTCAACGGCCTGGTCGATGAACACGACTTTAGCGCCACCGTCTTTCAGTGCCTTGAAGGCTGAAGCTGTGGTCTTGCCATTCAGAGGAATGGAAACAACCAGGCTTGGCTTTAACACGGCAATAGTTTCGAGATCGGCGATCTGCTTGGCATCGTCCCAGTTGGCATTGGTTTCTGCCACAACTTTGACGCCGTACTTCTCGAAGGTTTCCTTGAGGCCGATCAATTGTTCAGAAGCCCAGTCATCGCCCAGCCAGCCCATCGAAAGTCCGACGGTGAAATTGCCAGCCTTGATCTTGGCGGCCTGTTCGTCAGTGATCGTGATGGAAGAGCCGAGAACGCCCACTTCACCGCGTTGGCCATCGCTGACTACAGTGTTGGAGAGGTCGTCAATCTTGGCGAGTTCAAGTGTTTTGGCTGATGGTGCGGTGTACCACAGAGGGTGCTGGATGTCGGCCGCGATGTTGTCGGCGGCAAATGCCATTGGCGACATGGCAAGGCAGGCGAGCAGTGCAGTCGTTGCCTTGAGGGCAGCGCGTCTTGTGTAGGTCATGTGTCTTCTCCTGTTGGTGGTTGTTATATTTTTATTCAGCGGTTCAGCATGAATTCACGCAGCATCTTGGCGAGGCGATCTTCAGCCTCCCAAGCCAAGCTGTGTCCGCATTCCTCAAAGACCTCGGCGCGTTCAACGCCGGTAGAGACTTTGCGCATTTGATCTTCGACAAGCGGCCCGAAAAATTCTGGCGCACCCATCGTCATGATCGGCAGTGTCAATTTGGTCTTCTTGAGTTCTTTGTTGATGCGGGCGTTTTTCAGGCCTGCACGATAGGTTTCAAGGCAGCCACGCAAACCGCCAGGCGCTGCAAGGCGGGCAATCCATTCGGTAATGGCCTCATCGGAAATTGCATTCGGATTCCAGGTTTCAGCCTTGATCCAGAATTCCCAGAATTCACGTTCTTTACCAGTGATCAACATTTCGGGCAGGTGGGGAATCCAGAAAAATGGAATGTGCCATACCCAAACACCCTGTTGGCGGAACTGCGCTGAAATGTTATCTGGCGTAAATTGAGACCATTCCTCAAGACCTTCGCCCGATAGCAACATTTCGCAGAATGACAGCGTCTTGACGCGTTTGCGTTCCGTTGCGGCTAGGGCATAGGCAAATTCCGCGCCGCGATCTTCACCGTGGAGATGGAATGTCTCATGGCCGAGGAAGGTCATCAGCTCTGCCATGTCTTTGGCGTTTGTAAGGGAATCATAGCCTTCTTCGGCGGGTGGCTTGTCGGTGTGGCCAAAGCCGCGAAGGTCAGGGGCCACGACGGTGAAATGTTCTGTCAACAGCGGAAACAGCTTGGCCCAATAAAAGCTGGTCTTCGGCGTTCCATGCAAAAGCAGCAGCGCAGGCCCCTGTCCAGCGGTAACATAATGCATCCGGATGCCGTTGACACGCGCACGACCATGTTTAACAGCTTGGCCTGCGTGATCAAAAATCTCAGCCATGGATCCTCCCAAGATCGTAATATTTGAACTTTTGATTTTTTGTTGAGTAGAATGTTCACTGTTTTAGAACAAATGTCAATTCTAAAAATCATATGTTCAGTATAGGAGTGCAGGAATCGATCTGAAATATGCGGAATATTGTTGAGTGAGGGTGCCAAATCGCTATTTCGTCTCAATAATCACCTTACACTGGGCGCGACTTTTGCAATTTTAAGATTGACAAATGTTCACATCGGTAGTGAACTTGAGCAAAATTGGAAGGGGCAAGTTCGAGATGCCCCAATTCCAGAAACAACACAAACGGGAGACACGCTATGGCAACAGCACTGGATAAATTCGCCAATATGAAACCGCAGTGGGACGAACCGTTGATGATTGAGTCCCATCAGAACGGTGTTCGCACCAAAGCGATGAACCCGAACACACCCATCACCGATGATGAACTCGTTGAAGATGCAATTCGTTGCTGGGATGCAGGCGCCACGGCGATCCATGACCACAATTCGGACTTTGATCTTCTCGGCAAGGCTGCCTTTGACGACTACATGAAGGTTTGGGATCGCATTTTGAAGGCGCGGCCAGATATGATCTGGTATCCAACAACCTGCAATAACAACCTCGTCGCCCCCGGCGATTGTGGACTGGAGCACGTCCACTTTCTGAACAAGCACGCCAACGTTCAGGTGGCCGTCGTTGATACCGGCATCGACCAGTTTGTGATTGATGAGGACGCAGAAGGATATTCGCTGGGTCGTGCCTATGGTTGGGACTTGACGCAGGTTGCCGCTCAAGTGAAATTCTGTCGCCAACGCGACATTGCCATGATCTGGGGTGTCTATGAGCCTGGCCATCTCCGCGTGGCGCGCCACTATGTTGACCGTGGCATGTTCACCAAGGGCACCAACTGGGATTTCTACTTCGTCGGCAAATACGGCCTGACCTCAACGAAGCAAATTGGCACTTGCGGCATGGAGCCATCGCTTGAGAGCCTCTACTATTACCTCGACATGATCGCCCAAGCCAAACACAAGCTGCCGTGGTTTATCTCGATCTGGGGTGAAGGAGACTATGATTATCGTCCGCTCGTCCGCCGCACTATTGAGCTTGGTGGGCACGTCAAGACGGGCCTCGAACTGCACTACGCGCCCCATCGCAATCCAACGAACCTTGAACTTCTGCAAGAGGTACAAGCAATTGCGCGTGAAGTCGGTCGTCCGCTCGCCACCCAAGACGATGCGCGCCGGATCTACGGTATCACGTGATGTCAAATTGATCTTCCCTACTTGCGGGTTCGGCTGGCAAACTCAGACGGTCGGGTGATTCTTCAGATTCCTCGCAAGGAGCAAAGAATGACAGGCCGCGACATGACTTTCCAGGAAACACCTGATCACGCAAAAACCCGTATTGCCTGGCTCTACTATATGGAGGGCAAGACGCAGGATGAGATCGTTATCCAAACCGGATGGAGCAAGTCAAAAGTGCTGCGCGTTCTTGCAGCGTCAAGGCTCGATGGCACCGTCCAGATTCGTGTAACGACCAATCTGTCAAAGTGTATTGAACTTGAACGAGCACTTGAAGAGCGTTGGGGTTTCTCCCGTGCCATTGTCATTCCGGATCCGCAAGATCAGACCCAAACCCACTCCATTTTGGGCGCGGCACTTGGCGCTTACATCTCCCAAAATGTTTCAAGCCATATGACTATTGGTTTGGGATGGGGCAAGACGCTGACCAGCGCGTTGTCCCATATCGTATCCCCAAAGGTAGAAGGTACACGCGTCTTGTCGATGCTTGGCGGCTTGACGCGCGTGAGCAGTGTAAACCCTTCTGAATTTGCGTGGCGCGTTGCTGATAAACTTGATGCAGAATGCTATTTGTTGACAGCACCTGTGTTTGCACCTGACCCCGAAACGAAAGCCGCACTCATCGCGCATTCCGGGATCAAGGAAATTTTCATGCAGGCCCGCGCGCTCGACATGGCCATTATTTCCGTTGGCGTTCTCACACCAAATTCTGCTTTCGCCAAGTACGGCTTGTTAAGCAGTGATGAGATTTCCTCGTTGCACGCTGCCGGTGCCGTAGGTGACGTCCTCTGCCACTTTGTCGATGAGGATGGCAATGTCCTGCGCCATCCGGTGAATGACCGGGTGATTGCTGTTCATCCAGAGCAACTCAGCGCGGCCCGCAACCTTGTGCTTGCCTCAGGTGGTTCTGACAAGTTCAAAATTATCCGGGCCGCCATCAAGTTGCTGCGCCCGAAAGTGCTGATTGTGAATGAAAAAGTCGCGGAACAACTCGTCCATTCGCCACTTTGAACTTGGCGCTACTGCTGTGCCTCGGCGACCAAGCGTTCCGCGACACTCTCATCGGTCACGAGCACGTGCGGTTTGAGCAATTTCATGGCTGCGCGCACAACATCATATTTTCGCCATCCGCCTGAAGCGAGAACGATCCTGCGTGTCGCCGAAAGATCACGTGGATCAATGGCCATGACCCGGTCATTGATCGGGTGATCAATGATGTTGCCATTCGCATCAATGAAACGGAAAAGCACATGGCCCACTGCACCCGCAGCCTGGAGGCTGGCAATATCATCGCGTTCCAAAATAGAAAATTGTGAAACTGTTGAATAAGGTGAGAGGTCACCAGCCGTGACAACTGCGAGGTCAAGTGATTTGGACGCTTGCACGATTTCGTCAATCCCCGCATGAGAGAATAGTGCATCGCGCGTAGGAATATCGGGTGCCAGCACAGGAACGGACATCAAATAACCCTGTGCAGACAGCCGATCTGCAACGCGCCAAGCATATTCTGACAAGTTGTATCGGTTCACGCGAGTCAGTCCGCCCAACATGGAAATGACCTTCAGGTTCTTCTGTTCCCGATATTGGATTTGGGAGAGGCTCGAACTCAGCGTGCGTCCCCAGCCTAGGCCAATGCTCATGTTGTCTTGCAGAATTCCACTGATATAGCTGCCGAGTGCCAAGCCTAGTTCAGCATATTCGGTCTCAGGATTCTGGCAATTGGGAATGACAACCGCACGCTCTAGTCCTATTGAACTCTCAAGACTGCGTTCCAACTCGACGCAACGGCTCAAACTCGTCGCGATACTTATTTGAACTGTACCGTTTTGTCGGGAATTTGCCAATATGCGCAAAACCTTCGAGCGACTAAGCCCGAGCGTTTTCGAAATATCTTCTTGGGTCTTGCCCTCCATGTAATAGAGCCAAGACACGTGAACATTAAGGTCGTCACCGGAATTAAGCTCTGCCATCTGCCCACCAAAAAAGTACTGCCGCTACATAAACTCCGTTCATACCAACAGTTTCATGCCAAATGCCAGCTGGAAAGTCTGTGTGTGCGAAGACCTCGCCAATCATTTGCGCGTTGGTGTGTTCTTCATGAATTTCAGTGTGTGCTCGAAGGATTCGACACCGGCTTGTGATCCAAGGCCGGTTGCATTCAAAGCTGATGTGGCTTGTGCAAAACGAACAGATGTTTCAGGGTCAAAGCCTTTCACAAGGGCCACGGCAAAACCGGCATCGAAGGCATCGCCACAGCCACAAGTGCATTTAACGATGATGTCGTAAGCTGGAATGTGGAACCTCATGCCATCCCTGTGGCTGTAGTAGGCACCGTCTCCACCCAAGGTGAACACACACGCTGCAACACCCTGGTCGTGGAAAAATTTGGTACAACCCACAAGGTCTTCAATACCTGAAAGGGCGCGCGCTTCCTCAATCGACGGCATGAAATAATCCGTATACGGAAGAACTGCCGCAACATCTGGCAGGTCTTCGGCTGTTGCGGCGAAAATATCGACAGTTGTGATGCAGCCCCGGGCTTTTGCATGCTTCATCAGGTTGGCATTTGAGGCACCATCCATGGCGTGCATCAAACCCACACCACCCAAGTGAAACACCTTCGCATCCGTGGCTTTGTCGAAATCTTTTGGCTCAACAACGAATGTACTGGTGGCACCTGTCATATGCAGGGCGGGGCGCGATCCGTCCAGGCGGGTTGTGACAATTGACGATGAGGTTTTCCAACCGGGTTGGCACTGCATCATCTGTGTGTCGACGTTAAAATCCTTTAAGCGCTGCATCACCCAGTCGCCCATCAAATCATTGCCAACTCCACCGACGGCACGGGTCTTTAAACCCATCTTGGCAGCGGCAATTGCTGCAACGCCTGCAGCTCCCGAAACAGCAAGTGTGATTTCATCCACACTGTAGCAGCCGCCCCCTGGGGGAACAGCCGTAAAGGGCCAGCCCAAACAGTCGAAAGTGTAAAAGCCCATTGAAACATAATCAAACTGTTGTGCAGCCATTTCACCGACCTCCCAAGTCGAAGATTTTGCGAAATGCTAGTTAATTCGCTTTGCTATGTCCAGACAATAATATACATCGTAATATGATTGTTCATTGTGCAACGTCCAGATTCAATCTCGTTGGCAGTCTCTGGAATTGAAATAGTCAATAAAATATCAAGAAAATTGATAAAAAGCGGGTGTGTAGCAGAAAAATTTACAATTCACAAATGAACATATTGACTTTTAAATATATAAATGTTCATTTATAGCTTAGTGGTTAGCTTTTTTCCATCAAGTGGGAGTTGCCGTATGAAGGCTGGAGTTTTGTTGAGCGTCAACGACGTCAACTATACCACAATCGCTGACCCAAAACTTGAAGCTGGCGACATGCTGCTCAAGGTCAAGGCGGCAACGGTTTGTGGCACAGATATCCGCATATTGCGGGGCACAAAAACCATTGGCATTCGCTATCCATCGGTTATGGGACATGAGTTTGCAGGCGTTGTTGTCAATGCTGGTGGCAACAAGCAATTTGCTGTTGGTGACGCCGTTACTGTTTGCCCACAATTCGCATGTGGCCATTGTGAATATTGTGTACGTGGTGCTGAAAACCTTTGTCGCAACATGACGGCGATGGGATATGAAATAGACGGCGCTTTTGCTGAGTGTGTCCGCATCCCCGCATCCGGCGTCAAATCAGGAAACGTGTTTGCAGTCCCAAAAGGATTGAGTTTCGAGGAAGCAGCCCTCGCCGAACCACTGGCCTGCGTCATGAACGGCCAGGAGCGTGTCGGCGTCAAAATGGGTGACACCGTCGCTATTCTGGGTGCCGGGCCAATTGGCATTCTCCATATCAAACTGGCCCGGTTGTCTGGTGCTCGCCTGATCATCGTCAGCGAACCCAATCCACTGCGCCGCGAAGCTGCACTCAAGGCGGGTGCGGACATGGCCATTGATCCAACTACAGAGGATATTTTCGCCCGTGCAAAATCTGTGACAGATGGATTGGGAGTCGATGTTGCGATTGTCGCCATCGGTGTTCCGTCATTGGCAAAT
>JANOVS010000129.1:0-4940 GCA_031417515.1 Hyphomicrobiales bacterium | reverse complement strand
CAGCCCAGCAAATCACCCGCAGAATCGCAAGTGCTTGAATTCACGCCAAATCATTATGAGTCAGACTCTAAGGTTATTGTTGTCTCTGAGCCTATTTTAGAACCGGCCATTGAAACTTCAAAGCCCACGACGATACCGCTGAATAACGAGATTATTCAGGGTCTTTATTGATTGAATATCAGGAACTCTGACGTACATGTACTGCAAGCCTGCTTAAGTGATTAGTCCCGACATTTGATGATGCAGTATTTTCCGTTGAGGGGAAGGATGCATCATGGGCCAAATTTTGCACGGGGATGCCACAACAACAGAGGCAATCCGTAGAGCAATACAATATGTCCAGAGAGCTTGATGTGGTTGGCAAGACGCTATGACATCAACCTGAAGACGGTAGCCAAGTGGCGAAAGCGCACGACAGTCTCGGATAGGAAGACGGGGCCAACCGATCCCAAATCTACGGTTTTAACAATTGAGGAAGAAGCCATAAAGCCGCAAGCGCCAACCCGGTGGCAGCAATGCTGACGGGCCAACCTGCCGTCTTCCTGTCGATGATCAGCCCGTTGGCGGGGGTCCCGTGCGCCAGATCGTGTAGAGCGGCAGTTGTGCCACCTCCCAGATCAAATGCGCGGCAACCGTGGTTCCGAGATAGACCCTGAGCGCACCCATCCATTGCGGCGCCACGTTCACGTGATGCGCACTTCCGTCATCATGCCGCTGGCCATATGATAGAGGTGGTGGCAATGCAGGAACCACGCACCTTTTTGATTGGCATCAAAGGCGATCGTGACCGGGTTGTGGGCCGGAATGATGACTGTATCGCGCAAAGCACCTGAAAACCGTTGTCCGCCAATGGCGACGACTTGAAAATGATGGCCATGCAAATGCATGGGATGCATCATTGAGGTTGGGTTCATGAACGTCATTTCAACCCGTTCGCCAAGGCGCACATCAAACGGCTGATGCTCGCCATGAGCCATGCCATTGATCGTCCAGCGATAGCCCGGTTCCTCACCCAACATCACCATGAAAGACTGCTCCGCAAGCTTCTCGGACAATGGGTTCGCGGCGCGAAGCTGTGTTTCAAATGTGAGATCCGTCAATTCCTGTGGTTGGTCCGCTGTGACTGAGACTTTGGCAATTGGCGCACCCTGTGTTGCCAGCATTATGCCTGTGACAAACCGGTCGGCTTCGACCTGCGCCAAGATCGGAAACGCACCGCCTTCTGGTGGAATGTCAACGACGAGATCAATGCGCTGTCCTTGTGCTAATGGATAAGTCGCCTGTGCTGCGGGCTGGCAAGGATTGCCGTCAACTGCGATGCAGCGCGACTGCAATCCGGGTGTCGAAATAAAAAACGCCGTCGCCGTCCCACCATTTATGATGCGCAGGCGAACTCTGCCGCCCTTGTCAACTTTGACGACGTCGGGGTCATCGAGTGCGCGATCATTGGCGAGAAAGGCGTCGTACTTGACATCATTGGCGTGGGTCATGCCCATCATGCCGCCCTTCATCATTTTGCCCATCATGCCACCGCCGTTGCTCGCATGGGCAGCAGCACCGACAAGTTCGGCCAAAATCTCCTGCGGCGTCCGAAAGGCGAAATCGTGCAACATGACGACAACGTCTTGAATATCGCCTGCATCTTTTTCAATGGCCACCATCGGTGCCGCCAGAAGCTGTTGCTCGCTCAGGCTATGGGAATGCATCCAATGGGAGCCGGGTGTCAGCGCGAAGTCATGGGCGTCGGTTTGGCCGACGGCCAGCGCGCCACCTTCGGGCCGGGCGCGATCCTGGTTCGTGGGGGCTTTGACCTGTCCATGCCAATGCATCTGCAGCGGTTCGTTTGAGGCATTGAGAAGATCGCCAGAAAAGCGGTCACCTTCTTGCGCCACTATCCCGGGCTTGCCACCTGCACCAAGTACACTGAAAACCGTGGCCGCCTTCTTGTTCACCTCAAGCGTGCGAGAAGCCACCGAGAGAACAGGTGTTGCCGCCGAAGCTTGCATCCAAGGCGCTCCGGCAAAAAACGCTCCTGCCACTCCGGCAGATGATGCGAGGAAAGACCGACGACTTGGCTTCGTGAAGATTTGGTTCTGGCGCATAGTAGACTCCAAAGGGCTGATGCTTTGCCGACGTTAATCATTGTTTACAATCCAGCGATGACTTTTTCGAGCTTTGCACGAACGACAGAGGCGGCTTGTTTGAGTGCAGAATTGTCAATCGCCTGCATTGAGGCAACGGGATCAACAGCCGCGACTTCGATTTGACCATTGCCCGCATCGCGGACAACAACATTGCACGGCAGCATCGTCCCAACCTTGTTCTCAAGCTGGAGCGCTTCATGAGCCAATGCCGGATTGCAGGCCCCGAGAATTCTGTAGGCGGGGTAATCGACGCCAATTTTTTTCTTCAAGGTCGCACTGACATCGATTTCAGTGAGGACGCCGAAGCCTTCTGTTTTCAAAGCCTCTGTCACGCGCGTTACCGCCTCGTCGAAAGGCAAGGCAAGTGTTTTTGCAATATAATAGGACATGGTTTCATCCTTGATCTTCAGAACTGCTGTCCAAAGTACACATTTTCGGCCAGCGCGACCTTGATCTGTATCAATAACGTTAAGTCAATTATGCCACCTGAACCGATGCGCACGTGTTGAATTTCCATGCATCGAGTTGGTCACTTTGTTCTTCCCGTGCGGCTGACGCACTGTCTTATGAGGGGCAGATTTCTCCGCCCCAGTTTTTGTGGGAGATTCGTCCAACCGCTACATTTTCTTGTTCAAGGCACCCATCGCATTGCCCATATGCATCATGCATTCATCGGACTTGCTGTCCTTCATGGACGTCTTCGCCATACCCATGTGTTTCATGGCCATTTCCTTGTTGGGCTTCATGGCGGGGTCAGCCATGGCATCCATTTCTTTTTGCATCATCATCATAGAAGCATCGTCACACTTCATTTTCATGCTCATATCGGCCATGCTCATATGCATGGAGCAATCGCCCATCTTGTTGTCCTTCATCGCGGTTTTGGCCATGCCCATTTGCTTCATCGCCATCTCCATATTTGTCTTCATGGCAGGATCTTTCATGGCATCCATGTCAGTTTGCATTTTCGTCATGGAAGCGTCATCGCATTTCATGTGCATCGCAGCATTGGCCGGTGCAGACAGAAAAAGTGCAGCCAGCGCTGCGCCAAGGAACAGTCTTGTCATCGTGGTGTCCTCAAATGGGGGATAGAATTATCCCTGATCAAACAACGCGTCATCTGCTTTTAAGTTCCACAAAAAATGTGTGAAAGCCGTCCACGAAATGTTTTTAGAGTTGTTCGCAGTGATGTTGCGGATTTCCGCTCAGACGTTAGTTTTCAGCCCAACCTTGCAGGGCGAAGGGATTAAGAAACTGACGGCCCCAGTGGAAGGCACGGTCCACCTCGGTCAATCCGGCTTCATCGCAAACTTGGTTCCAGTGAGAACGAATGGTTGCAAGCTGTGAAGTGATGAGTGTGCGTGCGCGATCCGCGCCCAACAAGAATTGCGGGGCAGCTTCCAAGCAGATCGTGAGCAGACTCAGCCTTTTGTTGCCAGTAATGAGCATGGCTTGCGTGGCTTCGCCACCCGTTCGGCCTTGTGGGCAAATGTCATAGGCTGGTGTGAGCGTGAGGTCATGACCATCCCAGAACGCCGCATGATTGCGGGCGTGATCGTCGGTGTTGCCGACCAAGATGTTAAACACCAACCGACCAAAGAGCTCTTCGAGTGTTTGCTTAGGATCAGTGAAGCGATGACGGATCACCGTAGAAAAATCTTCATAACTCGCATAGCGAGCTTCAAGTTCATCCAGCTCAAGCATCGTCAATGCTGATACAAGAGCACGTCGCTCCCAACCAGTTTTGGAAAATGTGCGGTCAAAGCGTTCGATCAAGAGAACATCTTTGCCCAAGCCTTTGGTCAATTTCACGGGTGCAACATTGATGCCGACAATATGCGCAAGCCGCATGGCGACAAACTCGGCTTTGACGACATTGTAGAGATCATTGCTGGACGAGAACTTTGCAATGAACTTTTGTTTGCCAGTTTCGATCAAGGCCTTTGGCCGCGCTCCACCAAGAGATGTTCCGTGTTGAAGGGCTTGATCAAGATCATGAGAAAGCGGCACGCCTTTTTCGACGCGTTCTGCTGATTGCATCAGTTCTTCAAGCGTCGCATTGGCCTGTTGGCGCGGAACATAGTTCGTTGCCGAGCGCTGAAAATCGAGTGCACCAATTCGATCAGAACCGGAGTCCAACAAATAGGTGAGTTCGTCCAGTTCAGTGATATCAGCATCGCGTCCTTTGAAGCCAAGTGTCCGATTGACGATGACGCGCCTGCCCCAAGCATCGGGGGACGCGTCACGAATACAGCTTGGCAACTGCAACTTGTTATGCAGCGGAATTTCTCCTGCCCTCAGTGGCAGCTCTGGATCATAGATCGCAATGGCATTTTTGCGGGCAAGATAGCTTTGACCATAGTTGAACATCAGTCTCCCGTCGCTTTGCCAGGCAACGCGTCCAGCAACGACAGGCTGTGTTTCATGCGGCAACCAAATCCAGACATAGGCCTCTTCGTAGCGGTGGTCAGAAATCATCTTTAACCACCGTTGTTTTTTTGCGAATGGATTTTGGCATGAGCCGCAGTTTCTCTTTCTGTTCAGCCATACGCATCGTCAATCGACTGCGATCTTCTTCAAACAACGGAACGCCCACGATGGCCGCAGCTTCGAATACAAGACCAATGCCGCAGCGAGGATCACCCTGTTCAATCCGTTGCATCAAATCACGCGACGCGCCGACCCGTTCAGCAAGTTGCGCGACGCTAAGCTTGCGTTCAATGCGGTTGATGCGGATCAGCTGGCCAAGCACGATAACGGCTTCCCGACTATAGCGAGAATAGGTTCGTGTCTGTT